>NZ_JBYTCJ010000012.1:0-125401 GCF_058790155.1 Neobacillus sp. FW104-15D2 | reverse complement strand
TCAGGTAGATAGGTCAGAGATGGAAGTGCGGTGACGCATGGAGTTGACTGATACTAATCGATCGAGGACTTAACCAATAATTATGAACGCAGACTAAGACCGTCACTTCCTGTGACAACGTCTGCATGACCCACATCCTGTGGGCCCAGCGATTCTCGTTTTACTTCTTCTATACATTATCTAGTTTTGAGGGAATGAACCTCAATGTATTTAATCCTCAATTAAGTTAATTTTTCATTGTGAATTCTATGTCTTGCTCCTGCGCCAGCGCATATTCGACGAGGAATATGTTCAGCTCGTCTCATGGCCAGCAAAGAAGAATTAATCAATGAAGCAGGCCAGGCAGCAATGGCGAGAAGGTCACACCCGTTCCCATACCGAACACGGAAGTTAAGCTTCTCAGCGCCGATGGTAGTTGGGACATGCGTCCCTGTGAGAGTAGGACGTTGCCAGGCAATAAAAGTGGGTATCCTTGGAAGCTATGCTTAAAGGGATACCCTTTTTTTAAAATTATTTATGTTAAATTCATCCATTCCTTCGCAGAAGTTGACTTTAAGGAAAATGTATAGTAGGGTTAAAATAAAGTCTTACTAAATTTTCTTTTAGGGGTGATGAGATGAAAAATTTAGAAGAAAATTCTTATAATCAACAAATAGAAGAATTTATTTTCTGGCTGGAGAAAGAAGGTAAAGCTGAAAGCACCATTAAAACATATCTATCAGTACTTGATAAGTTTCACAATTGGCTTGAGGGAAAAGACCTACAATCTGTAAAACAAATGGATGTACAGAATTATATCAGTCATTTGGAACAAGAGAACAAAAGCCCGGGTACTGTAGAGAAGTATTTAGCTGCTTTAAGCGTTTATGCACGATTTTCAGGTTTTTCAGACATCATCCTTAATATTGAGAAGAAGGAAAAAGTGAAGGATTTAACTAATCCGGATTTTTTGAATGAACAGGAAGCTGAGCGGTTATTATCTGATGTTGAAAAAGATGGAAACCTGAGAAATATAGCAATTATTTATCTTCTGCTGCATACAGGAATTAAAATTTCTGAAATGTGTTCATTGAACCGATCGGATATAGAAATCACGGACGATAAAGGGAAGGTATATATTCGAAATAATAATATCGTTGAGAGAATGATTCCCTTGTCAAGCAGAGTTGTAAAGCACCTTGAACGCTATATGCAAACACTGAATTATCACGTGGAAGCGTTATTTGTTACAACTGTAAATAAAAGGATTTCGCCAAGGGGAATTCAATATATGCTTGAAAAATATGAGGTAAATCCAAATAAATTAAGACATACTTTTTGTAAGAGGCTTGTTGATAAAGGAGTAGATGTCCATACGGTTTCTAGGCTGGCAGGCCATAAGGACATCAATGTAACGAAGCGCTATTTAAATGAAGATAATATAGATCTTGAGAAAGCGATAAATCAGGCTTTTTAATACGACACACCAGGAAGCTTTGTCATTATAATAAATAAGGCATTTACCTCATTAGGGTAAATGCTTTTTTGTTGAGTAGATATATCATTTTGTTCAAATTGGATAAAACTAAAGAAAACAAGAGGGTTGTGTGATTAGCTTGAGATTTGGATGTCATTTAAGTATAAGAGAGGGATATTTTGGTGCAGCAAAGAGTGCTGATAAAATTGGGGCAGCCTGTTTTCAATACTTTCCCAAAAACCCAAGAAGTTTGTCTGTGAAAAACTTTAATAAAGAGGACGCACATGAATGCAAGGAATTTTGTCGTGAACATGACATAATATCTGTTGCTCATACCCCGTATCCAACAAATCTTACACCTTCAGAAAATAAAAAAGATATTATCCTTCTATCTTTAAAAAATGATTTGGAAATAGCCGAAGCGTGCGGTTCATTAGGAGTTGTTGTTCACTTTGGAAGCAGTATTAGCAAAACAGACCCACTAGCCGGTTACCAATTAATGATTGCCATGCTAAATGCTGTCCTTGATAACTGGGAGGGGAAAACCAAGATTTTAATTGAAAATAATGCAGGAAAACCTGGTTCATTGGGAACAACTATAGAGGAACTGGTTATGGTAAGAAGTCTTTGTAATTCACCAGAGAAAATAGGTTTCTGTCTGGATACCTGCCATGCTTTTGCAAGTGGCTTATGGGCTACTCAAAGCACAAAGGAATTCCTGGAAAAGGGATCAGAAAAGGGTTACTTTCAAGAATTGAAGGCCATTCATTTTAATAACTCTAAATATCCGGCAAACTCCGGAGTGGATCGCCACGCGAATATTTTTTCCGGAGGTTATATTAAAGAAGAGGAATTTACTGAGCTTCTAAATGCCTCAGTTATAGGGAACCTCCCATTAATCCTTGAAACTCCATCGGATGAAGGAATAACACATGAACATGAAGTTAATTGTTTGAAACAGAAATGGGGCTAAATTAAGAAGTAAATGAGGGAGGAACAAAATGAAAAACTTTCGTTTCCTTATTGATGACGAGTACAATGCACAAAGCCTCGCTGAGGATTTAAGAGTTCAGCTAGATGTAAACAGATTTTACAATGTAAATATTGTAGCCGTAAACCAGCGTAATGAAGTGATTGTTCAGGTTCCTGAAGATAACAACTTTATTGAAGAAACAGTTGGAAGCTTTATGAAGGGCTACCAGAACGGCATAATCTTGGAATAGGCAAAGGCGGAAAATTATGAAGAAAGAACAGTCGGAAAAACAAAATGATATAAAAAGCGGAGAGTTTAAGCAGTTATACGGTATGGAACCGGAGGAAAGCCTGCTGGCAGTTGATTTTGCCACAACTGAAAACCCTTATTTAAGTGAGCAAGGTAATGAAGAATAATATTGAGGTGAAAATATGAAAAAAAGAAAACCAGGTGAAAATGGAGAACCTACCTTAGCTGAGGGCATTGATACTGAGGATGAATTGAATGAAAGTGCCTCACAAGAGGAAATAGACAAAGGTGAATATACAAGTGTAACTACTTTATCCCTTGATGAGAATGATCCAGCAAATTTTTAAAAATGAAGGCTGCCAGTAACTCGGCAGCCTGTTTTTTTCGTTCTTCACATATAGTTTTTTAATGATAACGCCTGTACTACTTGATATACCGAAGGAATAAGATAGTGCATAAAGAGCCATTAAACTCCTTTGAGGTGGATTTAAATGAAACGTTTTTTTTATAAATTAGGAATTGTTCTTGCGGGAGGGGCTATTCAGGGATTTGGGATGGGCTTGTTTTTGTTTCCGCATGATATACCATCAGGAGGAGCAGGAGGGCTGGCCGTCCTGCTTCACCATTTTTTTTATTTAGACATGGGATTCGCTCTTTGGGCTGTTAATTTTTCAATGCTCGTAATGGCGATAAAATACTTGGGTAATGCATGTGCATTGTGGACCATGTTTTCGATAAGTGTAACATCCCTAACCATTTTTGTGATTCAAAAAACATTGTATCTTCCTATACGAAATGTCTGGCTTGATCTTCTAATAGGCTCAATTTTTCTTGGAATTGGAGTAGGAATGCTCTTGCGCCAAGGAGTCTCAAATGGCGGAGTAGGCGTCATCGCACTTATTATAGCTTCATATAGAAATACACTGCCTGGAAAGCCTTTATTCTGGATTAATGGATGTATATTCCTTCTCACAGCTTATATCATTAAATGGGAAATTATTATACAGGCGCTTGCCAGTCAATGGATTTCCACAAAAATTGTTGATTTTATATGCAAAATAGACTTTTTTGGTGCTTATTCTCTTAGCTGGCGCAAAAAGTAAGGAATTTAAACATAGTTATACCGGAAAGCTTGTTTTTGCTTGCCCTTATTAGGACTTCCCCCGCTTTTTTCGGCATGTATTAATGTCAGGCTGAGAAAACCGACCACAAAAGTTAATGCAGCTATTGTAAGAAACATCCCTGTTTGGGACCATTCCATCAGGCGTGTAAATATTGGAGGGCCAATGGCTACCCCAATAAAACGGACTGAACCATAAAGGGATGTAACAAATCCCCTCTTTTCTTTACCGACCGAGCCGGTAATTAAAGAATTCAGGCAGGGAAGTACAAATCCTGTTCCAATACTGCTTAGTACCAGTATAAAAAGGAAAGGGATTAGTTTTTCATTAAAAAAAGAAAGGAAGACATAAGATATCGTCATCAGCGTAAAGCCTAAAACAATCATCCTTTTCATTGTAACCTGATTTTTCCCTATCTTTGCCCCAGTGATATAAGAGCTTGTACCCATAACCAGCAGTGGAATGGCCAGAATTAAGCCTTTTATTACCCCATCAATCTTATATTGTTTTTCAAGGATATCCGAAAGAAAAAAGAGAATACCAAAAAGAGTGAATAGACAGGTTGCTCCAGCAAGATAAGCAACTAAAAGCCATCTGCCCTCTGTTTTAAACACAAACATAAGTCCTCTAATATAATTTGGGAAAGGAGGCGGTGCTTGCCGGTGCCGCTTTTCCTTTATAAATATCCATGTTAAAAGAATAGAAATAAGACATATGGCTGGAAAAGCATAAAAAACTGAATACCAGACCACTAAGCCCAACAGGGACCCAAGGATTGGTGACATAACTTTCCCCATACCGTTGGATGCTTCAACAATGCCTAGCACCCGGCTTTCTTCCCCACCTTTAAAAAGGTCTCCTGTTAATGCCATTGCGATTGGAGCTGTTCCAGCTGCCCCAATCCCCTGAAAGGTTCTCCCTACTAAGATCCATGCATATGGATGGGCGAAGGAAGATGAAGCGATTCCCGCCAAAATTCCTCCAAGTCCGTAAAGGATCAACGCGGGAAGAATGACTATTTTTCTTGAAAACCGATCGGATAAATATCCTAAAATCGGGATGAAGATAGCAGCAGCTATTGAAAATACTGTGATAGTTAAGCTTACCTGCATCTGGGTAAGCTTTAATTCTGATTTCATTTGAGGAAGGATGGGGATCAGCATGGAATTCCCCAAAGTCATGATCAACGGAATGGAACCAATTGCTGCAATTAACATCCCTTTATTTTTGGAGGGCACTTCATTATCACATCCTTTAATAAATTTGAGTGCCTTAACAGTTCTTCCGTTTATTTAAGATTTAATGGCGGAGGAACAAGCCACCCTTTTTCCTTATTGATTTTTAATAATTTTTCAGCATACTCTGCCTTCTGGGTATGAAATTCATTAAATAATTGGGCAATATCTTCTCTTATGGAGATCCCCATTATATAGCTGTCATATATCTTTCCTGTAGTCAGTTCCTTTCCAATTAATGCTGCAATTTCCGGATCATTAAAACGGGCCCCAGCCGGTATATCTTCTACAGGAACATTGGGTCTTCCGGGAGGTGCCGGAGGAAGGCGGATTCCATTTTCTTTTAGAATTACTTCAACCTGCTGCTCCTCTTGTTTAATACAATTCTCCATTAAATCCTCAATAAAAACCCTTAGGTCATGGTCTCCAGTATGGTTATAAAAAACCTGTAGAGTGACTAAATACGCCTTCGTTCCAAAAAGATGAGACCATAGGTTAAAAACTTCCCCAGAATGCAATGGCTCATCCTGAGGGTTGCCACTTAGTATACCCACAAAAAAACACTCCTTTTTATGACGGTTATTTATTATTTTTTCGAAGAAAGGTACAATTATGTTTACCTTTTTTTTCCACGGTTTTCAGAATCTCTTTTCAGGGATAATTTGGGCCTATAGGGACAGATTATTAAAAAAGAGTAATGGGGTTTGGAAAATGAAATCTTTTAAAAAACACAGACAGGTAAAAAAGCCCGAGGTCATTACCACAAAAACAGGGGAAAAAATTAAATTTGAATTGGAAGAGAATATAGAAATTATAAAGGACCAATTTAAGGATTGTTCAGATATTAACTTCAGATATATAACTGCAGGGGAAAATAAAGCATGCTTGGTTTTCGTAGACGGGCTGATTGATTCGGCTAGCATTGAAAGCCAGGCTATTAGGCAGCTTTTGGAGAATACTGAGCGTCGTCAGCTGACCGCTGATTATTTAAAAGAAAAGGTTATTGCTATAAATTCTGTTTCAGAAACTGAGCAAATCGATGATGCGATTAAAAAGATTTTAGCAGGATTTACTGTCCTTTTTGTTGATAGGATGGAAAAAGCTGTAGCCTTTGACGCTAAAGGCACAACTGGCAGGAGTGTTGCAGAACCTGAAACAGAGACATCCGTCAGGGGACCACGTGAGGGGTTTACAGAAAGGTTAAGAGTCAATACTTCACTAATCAGGCAGAAAATTAGGTCCAGTCATTTAAAAATAGTATCAAAAACAATTGGGGAACAAACACAAACGAATATAGCCATACTTTATATTGAAGGCCTGGCACAGCCTGATTTGATTGATGAGGTGATGGCAAGGCTTGACGCTATTAAAATAGATGCAATTCTTGAAAGCGGATATATAGAAGAGTTAATTGAAGATAATCCTTGGAGTATTTTTCCACAAATCCAAAACACAGAAAGACCGGATACTGTCGCAGCAAATCTTTTAGAGGGTCGTGTCTCTATCATTGTAGATGGAACACCATTTGTTCTCATTTTGCCCGTTACCTTTTGGCAATTCCTTCAGGCAAGTGAAGATTATTATAATCGATATCATATATCTATTTTTTTAAGAATACTAAGGATCCTTTTTGTATTTGTAGCTCTTGAACTTCCAGCTCTTTATGTGGCAGTGACAACCTACCATCAGGAAATGATTCCAACCAATCTTTTATTCAGTATTGCTTCATCAAGGGAAGCCATTCCTTTTCCAGCTTTTGTAGAGGCCTTGATTATGGAAATATCATTTGAAGCATTGAGGGAGGCTGGTGTAAGGCTGCCAAAAATCGTGGGACAAGCGGTCAGTATCTTGGGTGCATTGGTAATCGGGCAGGCAGCAGTTGAAGCAGGAATTGTTTCTGCACCTATGGTTATTGTCGTTTCGATAACAGGTATAGCCTCATTTACGATCCCCAGATTCAACATGGCCATCTCCATACGACTGCTACGGTTTCCGTTAATGATTCTGGCAGGAATGTTTGGTCTATTTGGATTAGTAATGGGTTCCCTTTTTCTCCTTACACACCTATGTAAACTAAGATCCTTTGGGGTTCCCTATTTTTCTCCTCTAGGGCCTCTGTCATTTAAAGAACTTAAAGATGTTTTTATTAGGGCTCCTTGGTGGTCATTGGAAATGCGCCCTAAACAAACTGTTAAAGAAAATAGAAGGCGTATGATTGATCATTTAAAACCACCTACTACTCAACGTTATGGGGAAGAAGGGGAGTAAAAATGAGAAAGTTAAAGAGTGTACTGCCGATTCTTATAAGTATTCCTCTTTTAGTGGGATGCTGGGATCGGATTGAGATTAACGACCTCGCTTTCGTTATCGCCTCTGGCATTGATATGAAGGGAATTGATAAGTATAATGTTTCCGTTCAGGTTGCACTTCCAAGTGCAATGGGAGGGACGGGATCAAGCGGGGGCGGAGGAGGAACCAGCGGTGGCCCTTATTATGTCGATGCAGAACCAGGCAGAAACATTAGGGAAAGTAACGATAATCTTCAATTGCGTTTATCAAGAAATCTCTATTTTGCTCACCGACGTGTTCTTATAATTGGAGAAAAGCTGGCCCGCGAAGGAATTAATGAAGCATTAAATGTTGTCCTTACTCAGCCTCAGTCCAGGCTTTCCACATTTGTATTAATTTCAAAGGGTGAGGCAATTAATATATTAAAGACTAAAACAAAACTCGATTTATTGCCTGGAGAAGCTTTGAGGGAAATGTCAAAAAGCAATATTGGTATGACGGTAAAGGACGCACTGCAGGATATGAATAGGTATGGAAAAGAGGCAGTTATACCAGTAGTTGAAAAAGGCAAAGGAGGATTTAAAATGGCTAGCTTTGCCATTATGCGTCACGATAAAGTTGCCTTTTTTACAAACAAAAAAGAATCAGGCGGAGTATTATGGCTGCGCAATAAAATGAACGAAAAATCAATTACTTTTTCCGATGCAAAAAAACAAGAAATCACACTAAGAATTATCGAAAGTGGAGTAAAACCGGAGTTTTCCATGGTTAACGGAAAACCGCTGTTTACGTTTAAAGTAATAGCAACGGGAACCCTTATGGAAAATGAGGGGAATATGGACCTAGCCAGGCCCAGAATATATAGCAGAGTGGTAAACGAGTTTCAGCAAGAAGTTAGATCTGAAATTTTGTCACTTATAAAGCATTCACATTCTGAAGGGATCGATGTGGCAGGACTAGGATGGTATTTATATAGAAGTAGAAACAACCTCTGGGATGAAAGGTTTAAGGAAAACTGGGAAGAAAATCTGCACAATCTGGATGTTAAGGTAGTTGTAGATGGAGAAATTTTAAGAATGACCAATACAGGATGGAACTATTAATGAAAGTAAGAATGATCATAACCTGGGTAATTTTGCTAGTCTATCTCTTTATTGTCTTGAAAAAAGGGCTTGTGGAAAAAAAACAGCGAAAATGGGTGTACTTAGCTGTTGCACTCACGGTCGGCATAACTTTATGTGCAGTATTTGAAATTCCTGTATATATAGCGATGGAATTTTTGAATAAGACAGTTGGAGGTATAACAAAAAGGATGGTGGAAAAATGAAACCAAGAATATCCGCCGGACAATTCAGTATTTTGATAGCAAATTTTATTTTTTCAGCATCAATTATCAGCCTCCCACAGGTACTAATAAAAAGCTCGGGCCATGATAGCTGGGTGTTAGCACTTGTAACGCTTCCAGCAATTCTTTTATTTGTATTTATAATCATAGGCAGAGCAAAAAAACAGGAACAATTTGAGAATATTTTTGTTCCAGATGATCATCACTCGTTTTTGGAAAAAATCTTTTACCTTTTTGTGTTTTTTTTCATGGCATTTATCCTTATTAGGGACTTAAGGGGATTCGTTGATTTTGTAGCCGCTGTTTTGCTTCCCAATACTCCAATTGACATCCTAGTTACCCTTTCTTTATTAGTCATTGTATATGTGACAGTCTCAGGACTTGAAGTAATAGCAAGGGTTACAGTTATTCAATTTGTTATACTGGGCGCTATTGTCGTTGCCCTTCCGCTTTTGCTTTTAAATGAATTTCAGATTGGGAACCTGCAGCCTGTATTGGGTATGGAAGCATTACCGGGCGTCATGAAATCCTCTTATATTCTTTTTTCATGGGTTGGAGAGGTGATTTTTATTGTTACTATTATTGCTTACGTTGATCCTATGAAAAAAATAAGAAAAGCTGCTTTTAAGGGCATTGGGATTATATATACCCTGTTTTGTATTCTAATGGCTACAGAAATAGGTGTATTGGGACCGAAAATTCTTGAGGTTTCCACTTATCCAAGCCATCAGTTAATTCAGCAAATCAATTTAACAGATTTTCTTGACCGGCTTGATGTGTTTATTGTCGTAGTCTGGCTTCCCAATATTTTTACCAAACTGGCCCTTGCCCTTTTTTGCCTAAATAAAGCATTAAGCTGTTTAGTTAAGAGGGAAACTAATGTGTATATTTTGCCGGTTTCCCTTATTCTTGGTCATTTATCGATCCTTTTATTTAAAAATAACATTAATCAGATTGACTTTTCCTTTTATACCTGGCCAAGCCTTGGTTTGTCCTTAGAAATTATCCTCCTTGGATTATTTATTCTGATTAAATGGCAGAGAAAGAAAAAACTGCAAAATAAAACAACGTGAAAACACCGCTTTGGGCAGGTGTTTTCTTTATTTTTAATCTCATTATGTTGTAATCACCCCGGACAGGAACCTATATTTTCCCGTGACATACGTTAATACAGAGGGATAAACGCCTGTAAAGATGCGGGAAGGATGAAAGCAGAATGAAGGTTAAACGACTAACACTTTTAACAATCTTATGCACTTTCTTGGTGGCAAGTCTTTTCCTTGCCGGCTGTGGCAAAAGCGAACCAAATAAAAGTAAGTCAGCTGCCAAAAATGATAAGGTGAAAATAACTAAAACAATCCGGATTGGCTATCAAAAAAATGGACCGCTTGTAATTCTTAAATCACTGGGTACACTGGAAAAACGTTTAGCCAAGAAAGGTTATCAAGTGGAATGGAATGAATTTCAGGCTGGACCAGCATTAATGGAAGCTTTAAATGCAGGAAGTATAGATGTTGGCAGGACAGGAGATTCTCCACCTATTTTTGCTCAGGCTGCGGGCACACCATTTGTCTATATTGCTGCCGGTAAACCAAAATTTAATGGAAGCGGAATTCTGGTACATGAAGATTCCTCCATCAAATCTCTTAAGGACTTAAAAGGGAAAACAATAGGATTTGCAAAAGGATCCAGCTCTCATTATTTATTAGTGAAAGCATTAGAAAAGGCGGGTCTCAAATACGGTGATATCAATCCAGCATTTCTCCAGCCGGGCGATGGCCGGATAGCCTTTGAGCAAAAGAAAATCGATGCATGGGTAGTATGGGATCCGTTTACGGCAGCTGCTGAAACGGGTGCTAATGCCAAGATGTTAACTAATGGTGAAGGTCTCACAACTGATAGGGATTTCTTCCTTGCAAACGAGAATTTTGCCAAAAAGCATCATGATATCATAAATGATTTGATAGACGGAATTAAAGTCTCATCAGAATGGGCTAATTCCCATCATGATGAACTGGTAAAAATGCTGGCGCCTCTTCTTAAGATTGATGAACCATCTTTAAAAATAGCTGTTGAAAGACGGGAATACGGAGTCGATGAATTAACTCCGCAATTGATAAAAGAACAGCAGCAAATTGCTGATACATTTTATGAATTGAAAATTATCCCAAAGAAAATTACTGTTAAGGATCTAATGAACCGTTAAACCAAGTTAATAATGAAAGGGGTAAAAATATTGAAACATTTTATTAAAGGGGCAATGAAAACCATTATACCCTGGATATTACCCTTTTTGCTCCTGCTAGTTTGGCAGATTTTATCCTCTGATGGAATTATCTCTTCGCGAATACTGCCTTCCCCTCTGGCAGTACTTAAAGCCTTTCTAACTCTGGCAATGACAGGGGAACTTTTCGACCATGTTATCATCAGTCTGGAAAGAGCCTTAACAGGTTTTTTGATTGGCGGCTTAATTGGGTTTTTACTTGGACTTTTTAATGGGGTATTTAAATGGCTGGAGCTTTTTACGGATACATCTATCCAGATGCTGCGGAATATACCGCACCTGGCACTGATTCCTCTTGTTATTCTCTGGTTTGGAATTGGCGAGACATCTAAAATATTCCTCGTTGCTCTTGGAGTTCTGTTTCCCGTGTATATTAATACTTATCACGGTATACGTTCTGTCGATAAACGCCTGATTGAGATGGGGAAGGCTTATGGACTAAAAGGTGTCACCCTGTTCCTTGCTGTTATTTTCCCGGGAGCTCTTTCTTCCATACTAGTAGGAGTAAGGTTTTCGCTCGGTGTTATGTGGCTTACTTTAATAGTAGCCGAAACTATCTCAGCTCACTCTGGTATAGGTTATATGGCTATGAATGCCCGAGAATTTTTGCAAATGGACATTATCGTTCTGAGCATATTGCTTTATGCCATGCTTGGAAAGCTTTCTGATGTTATTGCCAGGTTTTTTGAAAGAAAATGGCTGAAATGGAATACTTAATGGTAAGGGGAGTAATGTAATGGTTAAGAATCATTTTCATGAAACCAGTATCCAGCTTAGGAATGTGGGTAAAGGTTACGAAAACAGAATGGTATTGGATAATATCTGTTTGGACATCAAAAAAGGTGAATTCCTTGCTATTGTTGGAAAAAGCGGCTGTGGAAAAAGCACTCTTTTGCGCCTTATTTCCGGACTTGAAAGCTGTGATTCGGGATCAATTCTTATGAATGGGAAAGAGCTTAATGGATTCAATAAACAGGCACGGATTATGTTTCAGGATGGGAGGCTTCTTCCTTGGAAAAAGATCCTTGATAATGTAGGGCTTGGATTGCAAGGGGATTGGAAACAGAAATCCATTGAAGCGTTAGATAAGGTGGGCCTTAAAGACCGTATCAATGATTGGCCTGCCAAATTATCAGGAGGACAAAAACAAAGGGTTGCACTTGCCAGAGCACTTATTCATCAACCTGAGCTCCTTTTGCTTGATGAACCGCTTGGTGCCCTGGATGCCTTAACCAGAATTGAAATGCAGGATTTAATAGAAAAGCTTTGGCTTGAAAAAAAATATACATCTATTCTCGTCACCCATGATGTTGAAGAGGCGGTAGCAGTAGCAGACAGGGTTATAATGATTGAAGATGGAAAAATTTCCCTTGACCAAATTATCGATCTTCCAAGGCCAAGACAACGATCTCAAAAAGGGTTTACATCTTATGTGGATACCATATTAAAGCGGATCATGAGACCTGGAGGATCAGATATTCATTTGGTAGAGAAAGTAAGACTTTAAAAGGAAGGCGGCCCAAATACTGGGCCGTCTTTTACTTTTTGAGAGGCAGGTTCTACATAATGACCCTTTCTTCGGAAATCATAGAAGGGAGAGAACAAACAGGGGGTAAGCTAATGCCCGAATTACCGGAAATGGAAAATTATAAAATACTTCTTAATGAAAAAATAGGCGGGAAAATTATTACTTCAGTGAATGTAAACAGAGTAAAGTCGGTAAACGTAACACCAGATCTTTTCGTGAGAAGTGTCAATGGCCAAAGAGTTTTAAAGGTAACAAGGAAAGCAAAACATTTATTATTCCATTTGGAAAACGGCAGAGTTTTGCTTTTACATCTTATGCTGGGAGGAATTTTGTTTTATGGTACCGAAGAGGAAAAGCCTCAAAGGACAATACAGGTGCAGATATCCTTTGGAGCTAACCACCTTAATTTTATTGGTCTGAGGCTTGGATATTTACACTTATATATGGAAGAAGAAGTAAAAGAACTTTTGTCTTCATTAGGCCCTGAGCCATTAGAAAGCGGTTTTACACGGGAGAGTTTTAAAACACTTTTGATAAAAAAGAGGGGCAGATTAAAAACAAAATTGGTGGATCAAAGCTTTATTTCTGGAATTGGGAATTGTTATTCTGATGAAATATGTTTTGACGCAGGTGTCCTGCCGTTTAAGAACATCCAGGACTTTAAGGAAGAAGAGATTTCCCGGCTTTATTCCTCTATATTAAGGATTTTAAGAAAGGCAATTAACGATGGTGGCTATATGGAAATGCCATTTTTTAAAGGGGACACCAAAACAGGAGGCTACAATAATTTGTGTTTGGTCTATGATCGGGAAAGTGAAAAATGCTTTAGGTGTGGTTCCATTATTAAAAAAGAAATAATATCTTCAAGAAAAGTGTTTTACTGTCCAGTTTGTCAGCATTAGTCTCTTTCAATCATTCAAAAAGGGGCAAAGCCCCTTTTTGTTTTTTATAGAAATAATAGCTGAAAAAGGATTAGATTAATTCTATTTTAAAATGGAGCAGCCGTTTCAATGGCTGTGATGTCCAATACCTGCACTTCATTTAGGCCATTAATTAATTCAAGTGAACGTTTGGCAGTATCATCCACCTTTTTATCAAGCGTTAAAACCATGATTGCATCGCCGCCAATTTCGGCCCGGCCAACCTGCATAGTAGCAATATTAATGCGATGCTCACCCAAGACTGATCCTACTTTTCCAATCATGCCCGGAATATCGGTATGCTTGATATATAAAAGGTGTTCCTCGGGCCTAACATCGACCTGGTAATCATTCATTTTAACAATCCTTGCTCCATACCCTTCCAGTACAGTGGCTCCGACACGCGCAGTTTCTTTTCCACGGGTCAGCGTTAGTTCCAGGTAGCTGGCAAAGCCTTTGCTTGCATCATTATTTTGAACAAGATAAGGAATACCCTGTTCCTTTAAAAGATGGAAAACATTTATAAGATTTACAGAGTCAGAGAAATGCCAGGAAAGGATTCCTCTAAGTATTGTCCTTGTCAATAGGTCGGTATCTTCTGCTGCCAGGTCCCCAGAGTAGGTAACTTCAATTTTATCCGGAGCCTCTTTTAACAGCTGTACAGCCAATTGACCCATCTGTTCCCCTAGAAGGAAGAAGGATTTTATTTTTTTCTGGGCCTCTCCAGTAATTGGCGGCATATTAACGGCATTACGAATTGTTTGTGTTTCTAAAATATCAATAATTTCACCACTTACTTCGAGGGCTACTTTTTCCTGAGCTTCAACTGTGGAAGCTGCCAGGTGGGGAGTTACAATGACATTTGGATGTGAAAGTAATTCTGGGTCAATATAAGGTTCTTTTTCAAATACATCCAATGCTGCTCCTGCCACCTGCCCAGATTCTAAAGCTTTAATTAAGGCTCTTTCATCAATTATCCCGCCACGTGCACAATTGATAAAACGAACACCTTTTTTCGTTTTTGCTAAAAGTTCTTCATTAACCAAATTTCGTGTATCGTTTGTAAGAGGGGTATGAAGAGTAATAATATCCGCCTCTTGGGCTATTTCATCAACGGTAGCTTTTTTAATTCCTAGTTTAGTAGCCCGTTCTGCAGTCAAATAAGGGTCGAATCCTAATATGTTCATTCCAAAGCTTTTTGCACGCTTTGCAACTTCAGTCCCGATTTTCCCCATTCCAATTATTCCGAGTGTTTTTTTGTATAGTTCAATCCCTTTAAATGAATTTCGATCCCATTTACCGCTTGCTGTTACTTTATGTGCCTGCGGAATACTTCTTACAAGGGAAAGCATGAGTGCCAGAGTATGCTCAGTAGCAGCAATAGTATTAGCTCCAGGAGCATTAATGACTATAATTCCTTTTTTCGTAGCAGCATTCACATCAATATTATCGACTCCAACTCCGGCACGGGCAATAACTTTAAGTTTGCCGGCGTGTTCAATAAGTTCTGCTGTTACTTGTGTTTGGCTGCGAACGATTAATGCATCATATTGTCCAATAACTTCTATTAGTTGGGCTGGATTAAGTCCAACCTGTTTTTCAATTGTAAAATTCGGATGCTCGGCAATAGTTACTAAGCCTTCATCACTGATTGAATCTGTT
This sequence comes from Neobacillus sp. FW104-15D2, assembly GCF_058790155.1. NCBI lineage: Bacteria > Bacillati > Bacillota > Bacilli > Caryophanales > Bacillaceae > Neobacillus > Neobacillus sp. FW104-15D2. The sequence continues at coordinate 110,339 of NZ_JBYTCJ010000012.1, read as the reverse complement.
ACAAGAACTTTATACATATTCCAACCAAGCCTCCTGTGCTTTTGAAATCCCTTTTCCTAATATTCCTTTACCTGCAGTTTCGCTTAACGTCATTTCAAGTGCATTTAAAACTCTTAGCATGTCAAAGGGGGTGCAATACCCCATATGGCCAATCCTGAAAATCTCACCTTTTAATTTCTTCTGGCCGCCTGCAAGGATTATTCCGTAATTGTTTTCCAAAGCGCTTTTAATCTGTTTTGATTCGCTTGTATTTGTTATAACTGCTGTAACTGTAGGAGAAGCATCATCATCGGAAGCCAGAAGAGGCAGCTCCAATGCCTTTAATCCTTCCCTAAGCATTTTCTTTAAAAGCATATGGCGTGAAATTACCTCTTCAAGTCCTTCTTCCTCAATCATGCTGCAAACTTCCCTGGCACCATAAATCAATGATACAGCTGGCGTAAATGGCGTTGAATATTCCTTTTCATATGAGGTAACATACTTATTTAAATCTAAATAAAATCTCTTTGTACGGCAATTCTTTACTGCCTCTTTGGCCCTATTGCTTAAGGCAACAAAAGCGAGACCAGGAGGAAGCATTAACGCTTTTTGGGAACCCGATACAAGCATATCTATATGCCAGCTTTCCATATCAACAGGTACAGCACCGATACAGCTAACACCATCCACAACAAACAAGGCATCAGAGATTCGATTAACTGTTTCCCCCAGCTGCTGAATAGGATTTAATACACCAGTGGAAGTTTCACAATAGGTGGCAAAAACAGCTTTTACATTTTTTCCTATTGTTTTAACATATTCCTCTAGCTCGTCAGGGTGACAAGCTTTTCCCCATTCTACTTCCAATCTGTGAACATTAGCGCCAAAGGTTTCGCAAATGGAAGCAAAACGGTCACCAAAAGCTCCTGTTACAACAACTACAATCTCATCATTTGCTTCTACAATATTGGATGCAGCTGTCTCCAATGCTGCGGTTCCGCTGCCAGAAATAAGGATTACGGGGTTTGTTGAACCAAAAATAGGAGCCAGACGAGTGGCAGTTTCTTCAAGTAATTTTGGAAATTGTTTTCCCCTGTGGGCAATCATTGGCACATTCATTGCCTGTATAACCCGTTCAGGAACTGGTGTGGGTCCAGGCGTTAAAAGAAATTTTTGATCCATAAGCATGGAAAATGCACATCCTTTCGTTATATAAAAATAAAAACGCCCCTTATAACAGGCATATTCATCCTGTTATAAGGGGCGTGAGTAACGCGGTACCACCCTAATTTATTACTGGGAACCAGTAAACTTGAAAAGGTAACGGCATATGCCGGGCCGGCTTACTAATTTCAGCAGACCTGTTCAGAAGGGCTGGGCTTTTTAAAGAATAGCATCGGTTTGCACCATCCACCGACTCTCTGAGGCACTTCTTTAAGCCGTCTTCATCATTACATTTTAATATTTCAGATAATATAGGGATTATTCTACATCGGTAATTTAGTATTGTAAAGCGAAAAAGAGAAAATTCTTAAATTTTTTAAAATTTGAAGTAAAGTGAATTTCTAAAAATCATAATCCTCGTAATGCTCATTGTATGCTTTTTCTGCAGCCTGTTCCGTCGGAAAAAAGGCATCATCTTCTTCTATAAGGTGAAAGGATTCATGCAAAAATAATGCTAACTTTTCAGGGTCTTTTGGGTGCTGAACAATTTCAGCTGCCTTAATATTAGCAACGGAAGGTGTATGCGGATTATGATAAATCACAAATACCTCGTCACCAGCTTTAACATCTTTCGGATCAATTATATCCATCGACATCATGCCTTTCTGTTTTTTTCTTAGCTTATCCCAAAGTGTATAAAAGTAATTCAAGGGGTTTTCTTTTATATAAAAGAAAACCTTATGAGACAAAGAAGAATCAAAAAAAAGCAGCCACCTATCTCATTTAAAGGAAGTCTTTTACGAGAGGTAATTACTTTCCTAATATATTAAAGATGTTTAAGTGATTTCCGGTTACATACCGCAAATTGTCCACCAAAATTGTCATTAATATTTCCCGAAATTAAAGTTTACCTTAGAAAAGGTCTGGAATAAAATGAAGAAAAAGGAATTGTGAATTATTTCACAAATGATTCAAGTCAATTCCATAGGGGTGAAGATAATGGCGGAGAAAGTAAAGATCGTTATTTTAGGAGGCGGATACGCCGGATTACTGACAGCTGTAACTCTCCAAAAAAAGGTCCATGCCAAAAGGGCAGAAATCACTTTAATTAATAAACATGATTATCACTATTTAACAACAAAAATACATGAATCTGCAGCTGGAGCGCTTAATCCGGAATTAATACACCTCCCAATATCAAATTTAATTGATACTGAAAGAATTCACCTAATAAAAGACGAAGTAATAAAAATAGATCTAGTGAAAAAAGAAGTTATTCTAAAAAACTGTTCCGAAAGATATGATTATTTAGTGGCTGCAATGGGAGGGGCCCCGAGGACCTTTAATATCCCAGGTCTTAATGAAAATGGACATTTCATATTTGACTTTGAGGGAACAGAAAGACTAAGGACCCATATCAAAAATCAATTTATTAAGTATAATGCGGACCAGGATGAAAGCAGGCTGACATTCGTCATAGGTGGAGCAGGCTTTACTGGTATAGAATTTCTCTTTGAGTTCCTGGAGCAAATACCTGAAATGTGTAAAAAGTATGGGATAGAAGAAGAAAAAGTAAAAGTAATCTGCGCAGAATCTGCAACAACATTATTAAATGGGTATGACCCCCGAATGGCACAGGATGCCTGGAAATCAATGCAACAATTAAAATGTAAAGTGCAAGGTGGATTAGCCATTTCTTCCTGTTCAAATAAAGAAGTACTCTTTAGTGATGGAAATACGGTTAAAACGAATACATTGATCTGGGCTGGCGGAATTAAGGGCAATCCAATAGTTGAAAATTTGGGATTTCCGATGTTGGATGGGAGAGTAATCGTCAATGAGTATTTGGAAGTTGAGGGCCACAAGGGAATTTATATACTTGGTGATGCATCCGTAAGTTTTTCTCCAGAAGGAGAGCCATATCCGCCTTCTGCTCAAATTGCGCTTCAGCAGGGACAATATTGTGGGAAAAATATAGCCTTAAAAGTATATGGCCAGCCTGTAAAGCCTTTCACTTATATTTACAGGGGAACTGTTATGTCACTCGGAAAAAGGAATGCAACGGGAATGGTTTATGGAAATCATATAAACGGAAAACTAGCTTCCTTTATAAAATATGTAATTGAAATGCGCTATTTTTATATGTTGGGGGGCCTCCGTATGCTGGCTAAAGAGATCAAAAGGGAGCAGTTAATACTCAAGAACCATTCCAAAGATACTATTCAAAAAAAACAAATTAACATATAAGAAGGATAGCGCCTGCTATCCTTCTTTTTGTTTGATTTTTTACATAGAAAATGTTGCCGTATAGGCTGCTGTTTCCCTGAAAAAATGATTATCACCAACAAGGGCAATCTCATTATCGGGATAAGAAGATTTAATTACAATCCTGTCGTTTACATAAACATTACATCCAATGATAGCATTTTGGATTAGTACATTGTCGCCGATTTCTGCATCAGGGAGAATGACTGAATCACGAATTACGGAATTCTTCCCGATTTTTGCTCCCGTACATACGACTGAGTTCTTAACAATTCCGTAGATTTTACAGCCCTCACTGACAAGAGAGTTCATTATAACCCCCTTAGAATCCAAATAGAGCGGGGGATGGCACCGTTCTTCAGTATAAACTCTCCAATCACTGTTATTTAAAAATATATTGGAGTGAGCGTTTAAAAGGTCCATATTTGCCTGCCAGAAGCTTTCAACGGTTCCTACATCCCGCCAATAACCATCAAAGCGGTAGGCATATAGGGAAAGCCTATCTGCGAGCATTGCTGGAATAATATCCTTTCCAAAATCACTTGAAGGGAAAATATTGTTTCCTTTGGCTTCCAAATAGTTCACTAAAACTTCTTTTTTGAAAATATATACTCCCATTGAAGCCAGTTTGGAGGAAGGTCGGTTCGGTTTTTCTTCAAATTCAATAATCCTACCCTGCTTGTTTGTTTTAAGAATGCCAAAACGGTTTGCTTCTTCCCAAGGAACATTTACAGCAGAAATAGTGACATCCGCTCCAGTAAGAATATGCTGTTTAAGAAGGAGGCTGTAATCCATTTTATAAACATGGTCAGCTGAAATGATAAGAACATGGTCGGGATTATATTGCTCGATAAAATGAATATTTTGATAGACCGCACCTGCCGTACCATCATACCAGCGAATCTGATCCCGTGACTCAAATGGCGGTAAAAGTGTAAGGCCTCCATCAGGTCTGTCTAAGTGCCAGTTTTGCCCGTTGCCGATATATTTATGGAGAACATGAGGCTGATATTGGGTAAGCACACCCACCGTATCAATATTAGAATTTCTGCAATTGCTTAAAGCGAAATCAATGATTCGATATTTTCCTCCAAATGGAACAGCAGGTTTTGCAATACTGTTAGTTAATGTTTTCATTCGATTGCCTTTGCCTCCTGCCAGCAGCATAGCAATACATTTACGCTTAGCCAATTTTTACACCTCCGCCAAATCTATCCTCATAACAATATAGATTTTTATTTGAATTTCTTGTTAATGAGATGTTTCAATTTGGTTAATAGATTAAAAATCTGACATAAATACAGTGCAAAGATATATACGCGGGTTTCTAAAAGAATATACTTTTTTTGTCCAAATTGGTGGAGATTGATAAGGAACACTTATGCGTTTTAATAAATAAGTAGTATTTTAATTTATAAGGTTAAAGTTGTATAGTTAAATTAGCCGATTAAAACAGGAGGGGAGTACATGGATATAAAGAAAGATGTAAAGGAGCAATTTGGCAGGAATGCAGAATCATATGTTAACAGCAAAATCCATAAAGAAGGCAAGGATTTATATAAGCTTGTCCAGATCGCCAGCCTGATTGGGGATGAGAGAGTACTTGATATTGCTACAGGAGGCGGGCACACTGCCAATGCCTTTGCACCTTTTGCTGACAAGGTAACTGCAATTGATTTGACACCTGAAATGCTAAGAGCAGCAGAAGCCTTTGTAATAGGAAATGGAAACAGCAATGTTGATTTTCTTGTAGCTGACGCGGAAAATCTTCCATTCTCTCCGGAATTATATGATGCTGTTACTTGCCGAATTGCACCCCATCATTTTCCCAACATCAAAAGTTTTATTGAAGAAACGTATCGTGTACTTAAACCAGAGGGACAATTCCTGCTTGTTGATAATGTTGCCCCGGAAAAGGACAGTTTTGATTCCTTTTATAATACTATTGAGAAAAAGAGGGACTATAGCCATTTTAGGGCCTGGAAAAAGTCCGAATGGCTGGTAATGCTTGAATCAGCCGGGTTTGAAATCAAAGAAGTTCACCGGTTTGAAAAAACCTTTCAGTACAACTCGTGGTGTGAACGGATGAAACTTTCAGAAGAGGATAAAATGGAATTGAACCAATTTATACTTGCAGCAGACAAGGAGATAATAAAGAAATTCCGGATACAGTTTTCAGGTAATGCAGTAGCCTCCTTCCAGGGAGAATCAATCATCTTAAAAGCGATCAAATATTAGATTATTGCGTTAATTATAGCGCTTTTTTCTTTTTTTTACGATTAAAAAGCCTTGCTTATTTTACAATAAGGTGATTAAAAAGCCACACCGCTTAAAATTAGGAAGAAAGTTTCCCAATCTGCATTAACGATATTTAAGCAATAATAGAGCAGAAACGAAAAACCGTTCCTGCTCTATTATTAGTTAACCTTGGATAGATTTGGAGACAGAAACTTTCTTACTTACTGGAACTCTGCTTAAAATAAACCCGCCTATCAAAAATAGTATAACCAGGCTAAACACGCCGCTATTTGTATTTCCTGTAATTTGAGTAGTAACTCCAACTAAAAAGGGGCCCATTATTGCTGCAAATTTTGAAAAGATGTTATAAAAGCCAAAGAATTCATTAGCGGACTCTTTAGGAACCAGCCTTGCAAAGTATGCACGGCTTAAAGCCTGGATTCCCCCTTGTGATGATGCTACAAGCATAGCAAGAATCCAAAAGTCTAAAGTTGTTTTCAAAAAGTAAGCATAGATGCAAATGATAATATAAACAAATATACCTACCAGAAGCATCGTTTTTCCTCTGAACTTTTCGGCAAGACGGCCATAGAGGATGGCAAATGGTGCCGCTACCACCTGAGTTGCAAATAAAATAATTAGCAAGTTTGTTGAAGTTATTCCAAGGTCTGAACCATAAGAGGTAGACATTGTAATAATAGTATCAACACCATCAATATAAAAGAAATAGGCAATTAAAAACAAGAACAAAGCACGGTATGCTTTGATATGCGTAAAGGTTTGGCGGATTCTTTTGAAACTGTTTGATACAGGGTTCGGAACTCTTTCTTTATAATAGACCTGATTAACATTTTTTAGCATTGGGATGGTAAATATCCCCCACCAAAGGGCGGTAATTGCAAAGGCTGCCTGGCTTGCTGCTGTAACTGAAAGAGGGAGAACTTTTTGCTGTGCAAAAATAATCAATGCGATACTTATAAGGAAGGGTATAGTACTTCCAATATACCCCATAGCAAATCCTCTTGAGGAAACTCGATTCATTCGATCTTCACTTGTTACATCCACCAAAAATGCATCATAAAAAATATTGGCACCAGCAAATCCTGCAACCGTACACATATAACAAATTAAGAGAACAAGCCAGTGTTCATTCGGAACTATAGATAATAGCGCTGTAAAAACAATACCGAGTGAAAAGAAAAAGGTAAAGAATCTTTTCTTGAACCCTTTATAATCACCAATAGTTCCTAAAAGGGGAGCAAATAGGGAGACAAGCAAAGTAATTAAGGAGTTGGCGTATCCCCAATATGCTGTCGAAGTGGAAGCAGCAATTCCTGCTTCAGAAGCAGCAGATTTAAAATATAAAGGAAAAATGGCAGTTGTTATGATTAATGAATAAGCAGAATTTGCCCAATCGTAAAAGGTCCAGCTTTTTTCTTGTTGGGTGATTCGATTCATTTATTTTCCCCCTTTAATTGGAAAACTCCAGCATTTCCTCGATTACTCTTCCATCTGTATCATCAAGTGCTAATCCCAAAATCCTCGCAAAAGTCGGACCTTCGTCTACAAGCCGCATTGTGGGAATGGGGAAGTTTTCTCGGATCCCATTTCCTGCTGCTATGAACACTGTTGAATAGTCTTCCTTCTCTGGTGAATATCCATGAGTGGCAAGAGTATATTTTTTATCAGCCTTGACGTCCTCTCTATCAATCTCTTTTATATAATCGCCTTTACAATCCTCTAAAAAATAAAACCCTTTCCTTGCTTCAACCATAAAAGTACAATTTGGATCAGCCCCTTTCTCATCAGCTTCTTCAGAGGTAAGAATCCTCTCAATACCATAATCAGGAGTATCTAGCAAAGAAGTAAGAAGCAGTTTAACATCATGAAATGATTTAGAATCATTTTTATCTTTTAAATAAATGTATGCTGAGCCGTCACAGCTTTTGCAATATGCCTTCCAATTTATCACCTTGCCATTTTCACTTACATTGATGAGCTTCTTTTCAGCCAGCAAAACATTCAAATGAAGCGCTTTCTTTTCATCAAGGGCGCTATGGTCTCCAAGTATAACAATTGAGGTTTCATCATAAATCCGGCTGTCCTTTAATGCCTCTATAATTTTTTCGAGCCGGTGATGATGCCTGTATATAGCTGCCTCTGCTTCTTTTGAGGAAAATCCGTAAAAATGACGCTGAGAATCAAGGTCGACAAAATGAACCATCAGCAAATTTGGTTTTTTCGTTTTAATGGTATATATCGTAGAAGCTAAGACAAAATCATCCAGTTGAGGCTGGTTCAGCCCATTTCGCAGATGGCCAAAACGTCTGTCCAAATCCAATTGATACAACGGGCTGCCGTTAAAAAGTGAAACCATAACTTGATTCTTCCACGGCCGATTTGCAAAAATCTCTGGCATATTGTAATCAATTTTTGCTTTGCCAGTTACCGGCCATAATAGTGAGGCTGTTGTCATACCAGCCTTTTTGGCTTCATCATAGAGGGTTGTTCCTTTGATGGCTGGACGGTACCAATTCCAGTCTGGTGAAGTTCTTCCAGGCTGCAACAGTGTATTGTTTATGATTCCATGCCGTTTTGGGTAATTTCCCGTCACAATTGAAGTGTGGCATGGGTAAGTAACCGAAGGATAAATACTTTCGACACGATCAGAGTATGAGCCTTGTTTTATTATCGATTGAAAATGAGGCAGTTGCTGCAATAAAGGGAAATCTAATCCAGACAGGCAGTCAAATGAAATAATAATTAGATGTTTGGCAAGGGGCTTCATAAAATCCTCCAAAGTCTCTTGGTTTATAGCTTAATTGTACTATATATAAAATTAAAAGGTGGAGAATTTACTGAAAATTAAATGTTTTAAGCTTTTCATTTTTAGAGGAACTATTATTTTGGCTATTTAATAGAGAGATATTTGATGGGTTCAGCTGGATATCAATTCTATTAACAGAAATATTAATAAAACATATGTTCGTATTTTTATCATGAAAATGATATAATATAAGAACAATAGAAAAGGTTTTCTTGAGGGTGGTCGGCTCACTTCCTGTGAAAGGGGGTGGTGCTGTATGACAGTATTCGAATCTATAATGGCCATGATCGGCTTTGCAACATTAGTAATCTCGATTTTGTCATTTAGCCAAAAAAAATAATCCACCCTTGAGTTGACGGCTCAGGTGGATTATCTCCGGTTAACAGCCGATCCCGTTGAAGGAACCGTCTATTGCTAAGCCGCCCATGTTCCCGCATGTCCGGCTTTTTTTGTATTCAGATTTAATAAATAGGTAAGTTCTGAACGCATAAACTACGGCTAAGGCTGCCCCGAGGGTCTGCAATCGCCAAGTTTCTAATCATATTTGTTTATTTGGGTCAATTATACCAGATTTGTCTCAAAAAGAAAACATAACCATTCATTCTGGATGCACTTTACTTGAAAAAGGAAACTCGTTGTCTTAAACTTTGAAAAAACATTTAAGATAAGAGGAAAATTATTATGTTATTCGAAAAGGTAAGCAATTTTGTAAGGCATTATGATCCTGATCTTGTACCGCTTGAATTTAATGACAATACCAATACGGTAGAGGAAGCAGCCGAAGTTTTAGGAGTAGAAGAAGCTCAAATAGCTAAATCAATTCTTTTTAAGGCCGGTGATAAATTTGGATTATTTGTCATGGCTGGTGATATCCGGATGAACCAGAAAAAAGTAAAACTTCTTCTTGGCTCCGGTAAACCGAAGCTTGCATCACCGGAAGAGGTAGTAGAAATAACCGGTTTCCAGGTTGGCGGTGTCTGTCCTTTTGCTTTAAATAAACAGGTTCCTATATTTTTAGATGAGTCAATGAAAAGGTTTGATATTGTTTTTACAGCAGCAGGGACAGCACAGTCTGCGCTGCCAATCACATTCGAGCAATTACAGCAGATCACCGGAGGGATTGTCATTGATACACAATCAACAGAAGTAAACGAACTGATTGAAGCGAAGGCAGAATAAACTCATGTTTACATAATATAATTATGTTGATTACTGTTGCGCATTAGGCCAATATATATTAAGAAAAGCCACCAAGGGAAACTTAGTCATTTCCAATGGGGAAAATAGAACTCACTACATTCATTTTATCAACTTGATAACCTTCAGATTACTAGACATTTAATTAATCGGAACTATTTTTAGTTCCATTCTAACGGATCTTCCAGGTATATCCCAGTTAGAAGAAGAGTTACCTCAAAAAGTATGAAAACACTAATGAATATAGCCCAGCTAAAAAAGAACTTATGAAGGAAATCGAGAGCGCAGAGCACTTATTTGGTATAAATGTATGAATTAAGGCTTCTCCTAAGACGAAGAAGCCTTTTTCTGCTCTATTAATTTTTTCCAGTAACTCCATGAATCCAGATATCTTTCCAGATCATCAGGATGATGTTTAATGCAGGCTGCGATTCGCAAATAAAGACCTACTGCAACCTCTTTATACAGCCCATGAACACTTTTACCATGTATGAGGAGGCTGGCGGCAGAATTAATAACATCTTTTGTTAAATCGTGGGGGGTAGAGCAGAAGGCGTAAATCAGATCATATACTGGCTCACCGTAAACAGGAATAGGATCGATAACCCCTGAAAGCTTACCATCTCTAAAAATAAAATTATGAAAACCGCAATCGCCATGGAGCAGAAAAGGGGTGTCGCCGATTTTATGTTCCAGGGCTAATTTTTTTGTCCTTTCAGCATCTTCCAGTGGGAGTTTATCACCAATAATAACGCTTGCTTGTTCAATTGCATTAATGAGAAACTCATTCCAGGAAGAAGAAGGTTCATCTGCCCAGCCCCAGCCTTCAAATGATTCATTTTTTTGATAGTGGTTGATTTGCTTATTGACCAAATCCTTCAGAGCTTCGGCCTTATTTATCTCCCTGAAACTTACAGCGCCTTCTATAAATGAATACATCAAAAATTCATATGAAGGATCTACGTAATAAAGCCGTGGCAGTAATTTTATGGATTGATATTTCTCTAGAAACATAGCCTCGGATCTTGTAACAGCGGGGGGGTTATATTTCACTACTTTTTTTGAGCCATCATGAAATTCCAAAAGGACCAGCTTGCTCATCGTTCCGCCGCTTAATAACTTTTCACTGCTAATTTCATCCGGCACAATTCCTCTATCAATTAAATCTTTCATAGATAAAACAATCCTCTCCAAAAAGCATCAATTACTAATTCTACTGAATGAAATAAATCCCTTTAAAATTGTAGAGGAAAGGCTCCTTTGATGCTAATTCTGCTGGGCGTTTTGTGACTATTTTTCTTTCGATGGAGAGATCTTGTACCGAACCATCTTCTTTCATTACTGTTTTTAAATTCAATGGAAGATTCCGGTAACGTATCGGCGCCTGATTTAAATGCTGCTTCTTTTCAGCCTAAGAGCAGATGAAAAACCCCTGGCAATATAAATCACCAGGGGTTTTTGTTAACAGCACCTTGATACTTTGCCGCCTTTGGCATTATATCGGGCTTCCTGTGCTTCACAAAAGAAATCCTTTCTGGATTTCATCGGATCGCCAGGGTGATGCGTTTTCATGTGCTCTACATATGTTTCATAGCTGGGAACCCCAACTAAAAGGCTGATGAACTGTCTGCGAAAGCCAAGGATGTTTTGAATTTTTTTAAGCATAATGTCCGATTCCTCCGTCATCACGAGGGACATGCGGAGTTTCATGCAAAGTCGTTTTCTTGTTTGTCAGTACCTTATACCAAATTCCGAGGGCGGATATAAAGACAAGCAGTACAACCAACATGAAAAATCCGCAAAGAGCTGCGTCAACATAATCATTGAATAGAACCTGATTCATTTGTTTAACATTTGCAGCAGGAGCAAGTACTTCACCTTTATCCAGGCTGGTCTTAAATACATTTGCATGCGCCAGGAATCCGATTTTAGGAATCGGGGAGAAGATTTTCTGCCAGCCCGCGGTTAATGTAACGAGAAGGATCCAGGTTGTCGGAATGAGTGTAACCCATACATATGCTTTTTTACCCATTTTATATAATATGGTTGTGCCAAGCAGCAGGGCGATTCCGGCAAGCATCTGGTTCGCAATTCCAAACAGCGGCCATAACGTATTAATTCCCCCTAGTGGGTCAATAACCCCTTGGTATAGGAAGTAGCCCCACATCATTACGCATAACGCTGTCGCAATAATATTCGGAATGAAAGCCTCCGTTTTTGCAAACGGCTTGTAAGCAGATCCGATTAAATCCTGAATCATAAAACGGCCCACACGTGTACCAGCATCAATTGTTGTGAGGATAAATAAAGCTTCAAACAGGATGGCAAAGTGGTACCAGAATGCCATCAACGTTTTCCCGCCAATGACCTTTGAAAAAATAACGGCCATTCCAATTGCAAGAGTAGGAGCTCCTCCAGTACGGGAAAGAATAGATTGCTCACCAACGTCTTTTGCGATAGAAGTTAAAGCATCAGCAGTTACAGTAAAGCCCATGTCTGTCACTGCCTTTGCTGCCTGGACAGCGTCCGTTCCAATAACGGCAGGAGGACTGTTGATGGCAAAATAAATTCCTGGTGTAAGCACGCACGCAGCAATCATGGCCATTACAGCAACAAAAGATTCAGTAAGCATGGCACCATACCCAATCATCGGAGCATGTGATTCGCGTTCGATCATTTTAGGAGTTGTTCCGGATGATACCAAAGCATGGAAGCCTGAAACCGATCCACACGCAATCGTAATAAACAGGAATGGGAAGAGGTTACCCGCAAAAATTGGTCCTGTTCCATCCACAAACTTTGTAACACTAGGCATTTGAAGATCAGGTGCAACAATCAAAATTCCTAGAGCAAGTCCGACAATAGTTCCGACTTTTAAGAAGGTACTTAAATAATCGCGTGGTGCCAATAGGAACCATACTGGAAGTACCGAAGCGATAAAGCCATAGCCAATCATCATATAAGCAATTGTTTCTCCCTTGAAAGTGAACATGCTGGCCAAAGCTGGATCCTTGCTGATATATTGTCCCGCAGCAAGCGATAAAAGAAGGAGTACGATGCCGATAATGGAGGCTTCACCCACACGGCCCGGCCTGATATACCTCATATAAACACCCATAATGATTGCGATTGGAATAGTCGCCGCAATCGTAAACATACCCCATGGGCTTCCAGCAAGTGCTTTAACAACGACAAGGGCAAGAACAGCCAATAAAATAATCATAATTCCCAAAATGCCAATCATGGCGATAATTCCTGTGAATTTGCCCATTTCGTCCTTAATCATTTCACCCAATGACTTTCCGTTCCGTCGCATGGAACCAAACAGAATAATAAAATCCTGGACAGCACCGGCAAGAACAACACCAACCACAATCCAGATAGTTCCCGGTAAATACCCCATTTGCGCTGCCAAAATAGGTCCAACAAGCGGTCCTGCACCGGCAATGGCTGCAAAATGATGTCCGAACAGCACCCACTTATTGGTTGGTACATAGTCTTTTCCATCATTATTGATTTCTGCAGGGGTTTTGCGGCTATCATCGAGCTGGAAAACCTTTGCGGCTATAAAACGGCTATAGAACCGGTAGGCAACAGCATAAATACAGACAGCTGCAGTAACCAGCCAGACGGCGTTTATGCTTTCTCCTCTGTTTAGAGCCATTACTGCAAAGCCAACTGCACCCACTGCAGCAATGAGCCCCCAAATAATAATAGACTTAAGCGCTTTCAAATCTAATCGCTCCTTTCGAGTATTTTCCTAGTCCTAACAACCAGTTATTAGGACCAAGTCTAACTATAATATATTACAATTTTAAGAAAATTTGTAACATTTTCTCTTCCTATTTAATAAAATGTTGCTTTAGTCCTGTTAAAAGGTATTAAAGCATGTATGAGGAATATAACGAAAGGCAGCATATAAAGCATAATCTGGATTTTCTACTATGTTGATTGGAACGAAATGTAGTAGACTCAAGCTGAAAGGGAGTGCCATGAGCGAAAATCAACGGTCAATCTTAACTGAGGCAAAAAAAGACATATATAATAGAGGTTAAACGAAAAAGCATTTTGAATACAATAAGCAGATAAGAAATGAGTGGTTTGAGTTTTTAGGCTCTTTTCAACTGACAATTATCGGCTCGGAGGACCTGCGGTATAGTGAACCTCTTACACTTGTACATTCTATCAATTTTGAAAATGAGTGGATTCCAATTTATAGATAAATAAGGCTGGAATTTTGCATTATAATGAGTTTACCTTTTTGGAGGATGCCAGTCAGATGCATGAAAGAAGGCATCCTGAATAAAAGCGTTCGTATATAGGCTCAGAAATGTAAAAGCAGCTATTAGTTCTTGAACCTGGTGTAAGTGATTTGCTTTTAGAGAGTGATCAATCCTATTATTGTCCATGAGATTCAACATATCAAAGCTTGTTGTATGGGCCGCGAGCTATTGGCTTATGATGTCCCCTTTCAATTTTATTGAAAGAAAACTAGGTTAAATGAGAATTAGAAGGTGATAGAGATGGGACGAGCATTCGCAGACTGGTATGACTTTTTTATGAGTCCTTTGGAAAAATCAAAATTCAAAGGAATTAGAACCAAGCTCGTGAGTAAAGCAATTGGAAATGTTTTAGAAATAGGTGCTGGCACGGGGGTGAATTTTCCTCTATATAATAAGGCAGATAAAGTAACAGCCATTGAACCAAGTAAATACATGATTGAAGAATCGAAAGCAAAGCTCTTGAAGGCAAATGTACCCATTCAAATTATTCAGGCGGGGGCAGAAAAACTTCCATTTGAAAATGACAGTTTCGATACCATTGTTGCAACACTCGTATTTTGTACCATTCCTGATGTAAATGCAGCTATAAAGGAAATAAAGAGAGTTTGCAAACCCGACGGCAAAATCCTTCTTTTTGAACATGTAAAAATGGAAAATCCTATGCTGGCGAAGCTTCAGGTTAAGCTTACTCCCTATTGGGAAAAGGTTTGTGACGGCTGCTGCCTCGACCGAAATACTATTGAATCATTTAAACGAAATGGCCTCGTAATCGAAAAAGTGGATTCCTATTTCAAAGGACTGTTTATTACTGCAGAAGCAAGGCAGAATACTAAAGGATAGGAATAAAATTGTTTCAATAAAAGTGATCTCGGAGGATACGGATACGCTTGAATTTCGCCGAACAAAGACCTTTAACTTTTATCTAGGCCATATATACAAAAGCAAGGCATATTCAATTGTTTGGGGAAGTTTTAACCACTGAAAGTCTTCCGTTGATACCTATTTTCCATGCGGAAATTACAGATACCACTGCAGCACCTTATTCAGATAAGCTGATGCTTATTGTAGGATTTGTGTTCTCAACATGGTTTATTATGGAACTGGTTGGGAATCCTCAGCAAGAAGAGATTTAACGCCAAAGTATTTGTCAGCTATTTCAGGGGATTTAAAAATTGGGCGGGAGATTTGGAAGATTTAATGATTGGTTTGAACACCCTCATTTTGCCGAAGATCGAAATGACCAGCGATGAAAGAGAAGTGAGCGGAGCGAAAGCCTCGCTCTTTTTAGGTTCTTTGGCACTAAGGGAGAAAATGAACAAATCAAAAGAATAGCTAAAAATTTTTATGGGTGGTAAATTATCCAACATAGAGGAGGAGTTAACATGAGAATTTCTAAAGGTGTGGAGATGCTTGAACTCGAAGCATCTATTTTTGGGAGAAAGATGGTACTTAATCTAACTTTGTTATGGGACGAGAATGAAGCTCTTCTGATTGATACTGGAATGGCAGGACAATCCGGTCAAATTTTTGATGCAATAAAGGAGCTTGGAATTCCAAAAGATCATTTAAAAACTGTTATTTTGACTCATCAGGATATTGATCATATTGGAAGCATACCTCAAATTATCGAAGCACTTAACGGCGAGGTAAAGGTACTGGCACATGAAAAGGACCGCCCATATATCGAGGGAGATCTTCCTTTGATTAAAACTAATGCTGAAAGAATGGCTGAAAGGCTAGCAGCACTGCCCAAGGAGCAGTATGAACAGGCTATGGAATTATTTCGGAATTTCCCTAAAGCACACGTGGACCAAACTCTTGATGATGGAGAGGAGTTGTCGTTCTTTGGGGGAGTTAAGGTCATTTATACACCAGGCCATACTCCTGGCCATATTAGCTTGTACTTAAAAGAAAGTAAAACATTAGTAACCGCAGACGCAATGGTTTCAGCCGAAGGAAAGCTTCATGGACCGGTAGAACAAAATACTCCTGATATGACAGCAGCAAAGGAATCTCTTAAAAAATTCCTTGATTATGACATTGAGAAGGTCATTTGCTACCATGGCGGTCTAGTTACCGAAAATATTAAGGAGCAGCTTCAGGCCATCATTAATGGAGAGCAAGCTTGATTATTAATGTGATTTCACTGAATTAGCAGATTTAGAGCAGCACCCAAAAAGGTGCTGCTTTTTTGCTGTCAGAGGATTTTTGCATGTAAATGCACAAGGGAGGACTTAAGCTAATAACTGTATATCCTTATCATAAATCTTTAAAAAAGGTACAAACTAAGGAATATGATCACCGTCAGGTAGGCAAAGGGAGAGATATAATTTTGGATTTATTAAAAGATCCTATTGAAAAACTGAAGGAGCAATTCCAAGATAGTGCAGACCTGACAGTACATGAATTTGAATTTTATCATGACAAAATAAGACTGGTTTTTCTTCAGACGTTATGTGATGACAAGAAGATTAAAGACAATATTCTACAGCCGTTAATGTTATGTGAACGCAGAACTACATATGTTCTGCATTTATTATCACTGCCTGCAAGCAAGCCCTATAGTAAAGATGATGATGTTACAAAGCTGCTGCTTGAAGGTAACGTACTGATTTTACTGGATAATGAAATCATTTTTTATAAGGCAACAAAAATTAATAACAAAGAGCCTCAGGAAGCCAATGTTGAGATGTCAGTATTAGGGCCCAAAAAAGCATTGAGCGAGAATCTGGATAATAATATTACACTTGTCCGTTTTAGATACCCTACCAATAAATTAAAAGTAGAAAACTCTGAAGTCGGAACAATGTCAAAAACTAAAATAGCTATTTTATATGATGTGGATTATGTGCAGCATGATGTGTTAGATGATTTAAAGGAGCGTCTCTCCAACATAAACATCGATATGATTCAGGCTGCCGGACAACTCGAAAATGCTTTAACAACAGAAAAGTTTACCATTTTTCCGACTATGATGATTACGGAAAGACCTGATAGAATTGCGTTGAATCTTTCACAGGGTAAAATTGTTATTTTATTGGATGGAACACCTTTCAGCCTCATTTTACCTGCTGTTTTTTTTGACTTTATTTCATCTATGGATGATCTGTTTCACGCCTTTTGGGTTAAACAGCTTATGGTCCTTTTACGTTATTCAGGATTACTAATTACAATTACCTTGCCATCTATCTATATTGCTATTACAGGATTTAATCCAGAAATACTGCGTTCGCAGCTGGCGCTTACCATTGCCGGAAGCCGTGCTGCAGTTCCTTATCCGGCTTTTTTTGAGGTTATCTTGATGCTGCTGGCAGTAGAAATGCTCGTCGAAGCAAGCATTCGCCTTCCCACGGTAATCGGTCCAACTGCTACAACAGTAGGGGGGCTTATTCTCGGTCAGGCTGCACAGCAGGCACAACTAGTAAGCGCCATAATGATTATCATTACTGCCTTTGTGGCAATATCCAATTTTACGATCCCTATAAATGCCATGAGCTTTGCTGTTCGCTGTCTTAGGTATCCCTTAATTATACTTTCAAGCTTATTCGGAATTATTGGCCTTATTGCAGGTTTAGTGCTTGTCCTCTGTTATTTAACAGAAATAAGAAGCTTTGGAAAACCTTATTTAGCGATTTACTGGGGTTCATCCAAAGAGATCAGAGTGATCAGTGAGACTCCTAAGGAGGAGCAGAGATAAATGATTCGCCACTTTTTTTACCTTGTTTTATTGGTCATGTTTTTGAATATTATTCTAAACGTACCAAGCATCCTCCTACAAAACCGTTTCCAAGGCAGTATTATGTCGATGATAATCGGTATTCCTCTAAGTACAGGATTATCTTATTTTTTTATTAAAGGAATTAGCAAATTTAAACAACAGAGCCTCAGTGATATTTTCCTTGAAATGCTTCCTAAATTTGTGGCCGTACCATATTTAATTTTCTTAGGTTTAATGTGGACTTCGGCAGGCGGGTTTGCCCTTATATCTTACAGCTACATCATTAAGCTTTATCTCAATCCGGAAATGAGTATGAGGGCTATACTTGGATTCTTGCTTACCATAACGATTTATGGTGCTATTCGCAAAAGCCGCTCAATCCTTTATTTGATTGAAATTGTCACACTCGCTGCCTTCCCGCTGGTATTCTATATTCTCTTTAAAACCTTTACAGAAGAAAACTTTTATCCAATTCATATGTTGAGAATTATCCATTTTACCTGGCAGATGCCTAACTATTCATCCTTATCTGCGGCAACTTACATATTCATTGGTTACATCAACCTTGCTGTTTTTAATAGACAAATATATACACAAAAAACTCTTAAATTTTTCTGGACGATTCCGTTAGTGGGCATTGGCATGCTTGCCAGCTCATTCTTTATCCCCATTGGTTTTTTTGGGATTAATGGAATTAAGGACATAGTATTTCCGTGGCTTATGGTCGCAGATACTCTAAGGATGCAGTACGGTTTTATTGAACGGACGATTTATGTTCTCTTAGTGCTTTATTTAATGCTAACACTTATTTTTGCCATTCTGACATGGCATATTGGTTTAAAACTTATCAGCGGGGCCATTTTGAATAAAAACAAAAAGATTTAGTTAGATGGAAAAAGAATGAAACTCTATTCCTATGGTTTTTTGGTCATAATGGGAGTATTAACAGTTATCCTCGAGGAGATTTTTAATCAAAGGGATTTTTTTTATATTGTAAAGCTTTGGTTTAATTTCAGACTTCCTGCTGAAGTACTTCTTGTAATAACAGTCTTTTCCTTATCTGTGAAAAAAGGGAAAGAGAAGAAAGAAGAGTCAGTGAACAGTTAATTTCCCCTTTCAGCCCTTTGGAGGAATATATATGAAAAAGCTCACCTTAATCCTAACCATTTCTTCCTTGCTAATATTAAATGGATGCAGCTATCAGGATATTGATAAGCGTTTTTTTGTCGTAGCAATGGGGATCGATAAAAGTAAAGTTGAGCATGAAAAATACAAAGTTTCATTAAAGCTTAGTATTCCAACAGCGGAGGTACAGCCTGGAAAAGCCAATTCCCAAATCATTAGCCAGGATGCCGACTCCATCTCCGAAGCCATAAGAGTAATGGAATCGGAAGTGGATAAAAAATTTGACTTTGGTCATTGCAGGGTCCTTATCTTTGATGAAAAACTATTAAGGAAAAAACATCAGGTCTTGTTTAACTGGTTTTTTAGAAGAAGGGATATCCAGGGAATAGCTTATGTAGCAATTGGTAAGCCAACGGCAGAAAAGATAATCAAAATTAAAGCAGCTTCAGAAAGGCTTCCAGCCAATGCTCTCGTTCTTGCATTCGATGAAACAACCAATACATCCCCTTATATCACAACAGAAATTTTAAATGATTATTTTATGAGGATTATGGAAAATGGTATTGATCCTTTTTTGCCGATAGTCGAACCAGGAAAAGAAACGTATAAAATAGATACCGCAGCGGTAATCAAAGATAAAAAAGTTGCAGCTGATTTGGGCAGGGAAGAAACACGGATGCTAAACGAATTGCTTAATCGCACCAAAATGGGACAGATAAGTGTAAGTAACAAAAAAGAGAGTTTTTTTGTTAATGTTGAATCTTTTAATACAAAAATGAAGGTCTATACACCTCTCAATCAACGTCCTTTTGTAAATGTTAATATTAAATTAAAAGGTTTTATTGAAGAAGCTGATAGAGAATTAAACCGTAAAAAGGAACTGCAGGATTATGAAAAAACCGCTTCAATGGTACTCGAAAAAAGAACAGTAAAATTTCTGATTCACCTGCAGAAGCTCGGGGTAGATCCTTACGGTTTGGAATTAAAATATCAGGCAAAACATGGTGTTTCAAAAGATATACAAGAAGCATGGACACAAATTTTTAAGAATCTTGAATTCCGAGTAAAGGTTGATATGTCCATAAAGGGAACGGGTACAATGTTTTAGTACTGCAAAAAGGGCCATCTTCGGCCCTTTTTTTAAATTCAACTTTGTAAAAAGTCGAGCTCCAGCGCCCATCAAGTTATATCCCGCTTATCCCAACGATAAGTCGAATTTGAATTCAAGTGTTTGTGCTTCACAGCTTCCTCGTAGAGCTTATATTCAGCTCATCGCAAAGCTGAATGCAGCCATTTCTGAGAAGCCGTTACAGCAAGTTTATTTAGCTTTGCTTAGATGAACGATCACTTGGACTCTTCTTTGAGGATGATGATTCATTTTGAATTTTGTCTGAGGATTCTTCCCTAGCTCCTCGAATATCCCTTCCCCAGAAGAGATCCCATGGGTGTCTTCTAACCTGCTCAGTCTGTACCTCACCTTGAGGTTCACCCTGGTGGTTTCTGTCTTGATTTTCCTGAATGATTTCAACATTGTTTGCATGAATAATGAGATTATCAACATGCAGAACTTTTTTCTTTTTAGACATGCATTAGCCCTCCTATTCTTTCATATTATCCTATTCCGAAAAAGGAAGGAGGTATGGGCGAAAGTCTATATTCAGGAAGAGTGTGTGGGTTTCTTAGTAATTTTCTAATGACATACCGCTTAACCAAATATGTTATAAATAGAAGTTTTATCGAATAAAATGAACCATCTCATTTTAAAGGGTGATTGTGTGAAAAACTCCTCAAGCTTGCCGTATAAGCAACTCCTTGTTCCACCGTTTCGTATGGAAACAGATATCCCAATTGATGAAATACCTTTATATTCCACTATAAACCCAATTGTTCCTCCATTTCTCCCTTACAGGCGTGTGAGCAAATTTCCGACAGACCCTTCACTTCAGCAGCAAATCGAAATTCTAAGACACCGGGAAGAATAGGGGGAAATGAAATGGGATGGGATTCTTCCAGAGTTGACATGAATATATACTCTCAGGGAAAAATAGTTAAATTTGTGTATTCACCTGCAACATATGTTCAAACGGTTGCGGCTGCTATATTGCTGTAAAGAAAGACAAAATTGTCGGTATCATAGGAAACGAAAATTATCCTGTTAATCGCGGCCGCTAAGGACCAAAAGGAGAAAACCAATGGTGGGCGAATAATAGTGTGGATCGGCTGTCATCGCCTTTGATTCGCCATAATGGGAAGCTTCTTTCTGCCTCCTGGGAGGATGCTTATTCTCTTTTAACAGAGAAAACCAGAGAAATATACAAAAGGAAAGGGCCGGGTGGCCTTGCAATGTACCATACAGGCCAGGCTTATTTAGAAGAATATTATACGATTTCCAAAATTACCAGGGCTGGCCTGCGATTGCATCACGTGGATGCTAATACCAGATTATGTACAGCAACAGCCGAATGGTCTTTAATTGAAACTTTTGGTTCCGATGGGCCTCCCTCTTGCCAGGAAGATTTAGATATAACCGAAGTAGCGGTGTTTATCGGGAGAAATTCCAATGAAACCAATACAGTCTTTTGGGAACGGGCTTTGGAGGCGCGCAGAAGAAACGGCACAAAAATCATTGAAATTGACGCTCGAAACGATGTAAGTGACAAGATGGCGGATCTTTCTCTTCAGCCAAGAAGCGGTACAAATATAGCAATATTAAATAGGATTATTCATTTGCTAATAAAAAATAACTGGGTTGACCGTCAATATATCGAAAATCATACAGTTGGTTTTAGTGAGCTAGAAAGAATAGCAGCTAAATATACCCCGGAACTTGTTGAACAAATAACCAATGTACCAAAAAACAAGCTTTTAAAAGCAGCGGAATGGATTGGAAGTTCAAAATCGACTCTTACCATGCTTCTTCAGGGCGTCTATCAGAGTATGGACGCAACAGCCGCTGCCACACTTGTAAATTCTATGCAGTTAATAATGGGGAAAATCGGGAAACCTGGTTCAGGGCCGTTTCAGTACGCTGGGCAGCCAAGCGCTATGTGTAATCGTGAGGTTGGCGGGGCAGGATTTTACCCGGGATATAGAAATAACAGCAACCCTGATCATATTCAGGAAATCGCAAAATTATGGAATGTTGATCCTAATATTCTTCCAGTTGGTCCACAAACGTATATAACGGAGATAAGTATATAACGGAGATAATGCAGTTAATTGACCAGGGGCAAGTAGAACTTTTTTGGGTGATGTTCACCAATCCTGCAGTTTCATTGCCAAACCGAAATGCCATGATTGAACGGATGAAAAGGACTTTTCTTGTCGTCCAGGATCCTTTTTTAAGTGAAACATCGGAACTGGCAGACCTTGTATTACCAACTGCCATGTGGGGTGAAATGGAAGGAACCATGACTAATCTCGAAAGGCGGGTAAATGTTTTAAGAAAGGCTGTCAACCCTCCCTTTGGACTGCCATCGGATTTTGAAATCCTTTTGGAGTTTGCAAGAAGAATGGGATTTAAGGATAGGGACGGACAACCCCTTATAAAATACAAAACTCCTAAGGAAGCCTTTAATGAATGGAGGATTGTTTCAAAAGGAAGGCCATGCGATATGTCCGGAATGACCTACGACAAAATGGAAAAGCTCGGAGGAATCCAGTGGCCATGTAATGAGCAGTATCCAAACGGTAAAGAACGTTTATATACGGATGGTGTTTTTCATACCGTATCTAGTGAAGCAGAAAGCTACGGCAGGGACCTTCTTACCGGACGGGCAAGAACAAAAGAAGAGTTTGAAGCTTTTCAGGCAAATGGCCGTGCTAGCCTATATGGTTTTGAATGGGCACCGCCGCTGGAAATGCCAAGTGAGGAATATCCTTTTGAATTAAATACCGGACGCCTGGTTTATCAGTGGCATAAAAGAACGAAAACAGGAAGGGCCCCGATGCTTCATCTTGCTTCTCTGGAAGCATACATTGAAGTGAATCCAAGAGATGCAGAAAGGCTTGAACTGGAGATGGGAGATATGGTAAGAGTACAACCAAACGAGGCTCTATTCAAATTCCAGCAAGGATAACTGACGCTGTGAGAGAAGGAGCAATTTTTGTACCTTTTCATTATGGAACCTTAACTGAAACACAAGCTGCGAATGTCCTTACACTTGAAACTTGGGATCAAGTATCAAAACAGCCTCATTTTAAAAACGGGGCCTGCAAAATCGAAAAAATAATGTCAGGCAAAGAATGGTGATGGCTTTGTATACAGAGGAAATAAACGAAACCTGCAGCCAAATTTTAATGAAGGTGAGAGAAAAAGGGACAGAGGTGGTAAATCCTTTACTTGGACGAATCAGTATTATAGTCACAGAGATTCAAACCCATGGTCAAGCACTAAACTCTCACCAGCTTTCTTTATTACAGCAAAAATATCATTGGAGTGTATTATATCGGGCTGGAGATGTACTAGACGAAATGAATACGATGCTTCATAATACAACCCCAGTATTTATTCGCACTGAGGTAGATTATATTAAACAGGTATTAGTATTTTTCACAGATCAGGTTGTTAGTAATTTTGGTAAAAGAGAATCTCTTTATATCATCACCCCTAAATTTCAGGAGCTGGAAAAGTTATGGTAAGTGAAAAGTCAGTGTGCAAAAGGACCTGGCTTTTTCCTTCTGAATTTTAATAGATTTCAGAAAAAATAGAGATGAAATTAGTGAATAGAAACGCGACACATTGATTATAAAACCCTTTCCTTTAATGGTTACAGGTTTAGCTGCACCTTTTTTGGAGAGACTTTAAAAGAGTCTTTCATAAAGAGGGAGTGTTGTTTTTGCTTAAGATTTTTTTTGAATCAATCATACTTGCACTTGTTGGTACGGTGATTTTAAGGCTGGGCGGGAGAAAGTCAATATCCCAAATGACTATACCTCAATTTGCGATCCTTCTTAGTATCGGGACCATTCTCGGTTCTAATGTTTCTGGTAAAGGATTAACGGAGTCCATTTTAGCAGCAGCAACCTTCGTGGGATTTTTAACTCTCTCTGAATGGGTTACACTAAAATCAAATTCCGCAGAAAAATTAATGAAGGGCTTCTCTATTCCTGTTATTTCAAATGGAGAGCTTCTAGTCAATAATTTAAGTAAGCTTCGTATGTCAGTCGATGATCTAGAAAAAAGATTAAGAATAGCAGGAATATCAAAAATTGAAGATATTAAAACGGGGACAATTGAAGCAAACGGGCAGTTCGGATATGAATTAATGCCATATGCAAGACCAGTTACCATTGGAGACTTAGAAAAACTACTAAATGGCAATTATAAAAGCAAGGAGCAAGATACTATTTTCAACGAAGTGATGGAAGGGACAGATCATAATGTACCTAAACCGCTTCATTAATAAACAGTAAAAATGAACCTCATCCCAATTATGAGGTTCATTTTTTAAGTCCATTATTTAGTACATTTAATAATACGGTGACTTAGAATTCCCTGATATTTAATGATAATATTTGCATGCTGGTTCATAATTTCAAACAATTCGATTCCTGCATTTTGTGAGAAGTTAAATTCAGTCATTGGGTTTTTTTGAAATACTGACTGATCCTCCTGGTAAATTTTAGTTTCCTTGAATCCTGCTTCTTTTAAATGTGAGCTCCACTCCTGTTCAGTTAAAAGGGAGTCGATTCCATAGAATTGTTTAATTTCCTCTTCTTCCTGAGGTTTTAGTTTTTGATTGATTGTCATTTCATTGGCAATTAAACGCCCACCGGTTTTCAAAATACGGTTAAACTCTTTTAGAGCCTTTGGTTTATTAACAAATGCCAGGACCGATTCAGAAAGAACAAAATCAAAGGTACTGTCAGTTAACGGGATCTCTTCCACCGATGCCTGAATAATGGAGACAGGCAGTTGATTGGACTTCATTCTTTCACGTGCCTTTTCCACCATATCCTGATTAATTTCCAGTCCCGTCACATTTGCTCCATAATTCTTTGATAAAAAAGCGGCAGTTTGCCCAGTACCACAGCCAGCATCTAATAGACATGATTGACTGCCAATCTGTTCGTCATTCATAATCGCTTTCGTTAAAGGAATTCCGCCTGGATGCGCTCCACCTATTCCAAATTTGGATACAAAATCTAAATAAGTGCTCATTTTTACCACCTTAATCGTATTTTTTCCATCATATGAGTAAATAAGAAAAGAGGTTCGAAGCAGTATAAAAAAGAGCCTAAAAAATTTGCAATCTATTTAATTATTAATATCTTCAATTCCTTTATGGTAAGATATATAAATAAAAAAACGACATGACAAGAGGGCAAGATTAATGAAAATTTGGGGACAAGTTAGTTTGGTTGTGGTATCAATCCTTTTTACAGCTTACCAAAAGATTGTATCTGGCCATCCTTTTTTTACGTTAGATTTTTTCATTTTTACGATCATTGCCTGGGTAGTTGGATGGCAGTATGACTCAGTTCGTAATTATGCCAAAAGTGCCCGTGCAAGCGAAGATAGTTATAAACAGCTGCTTGATTCCTTGCCAGAAGCTATTATTATCCACGCAGATTCTAAAACTGTTTATGCTAATCATGCTGCCGTCCATTTATTTGGAGCAAAAAGTAAACAACAAGTCCTGGGCCTAAATGCAAAAGATTTCATTTCTCCTGAATATCAGGGCAGATATCTAGAAAGGATGAAGCAGGCGAAAAAGGAAAAACAGCCTTTGATGAATATTGAATATAAATTGAAGCGGCTGGATGGTTCAGCTTTTTTCTTTGAATCTTCCGCTTTACATATTCATTTTGGAGGCAAAGAGGCAGTTCTAACCATGGGAAAAGATATTACGGAAAGGAAGGAAAAGACGGAGCGGTATATACAAAAGTCCGAGAAGCTGGCTCTTATTGGCCAGATGGCTGCGGGACTAGCTCATGAAATCCGTAATCCGCTTACCTCAATAAAAGGTTTTATTCAGCTTTTTAAATCAGACAGCGATCAGCAGGAATACTACGATATTGTATTGGGCGAGCTAGAAAGGATCAATAATATTGTTGGAGAGTTTTTAGTTTTGGCAAAACCATCAGCAGCTGTTTTTTCTGAAAAGGATATAAATGTATTAATTCTCGATATTATTACCTTAATCAATTCCGAGTCTTCTCTTAATAATGTTCAAATATTTGTTGATTACGAGCCAGATTTACCAATGGTAAGCTGCGAAGAAAATCAATTAAAACAAGTGTTTATCAATCTTCTTAAAAACGCGATTGAAGCCATGCCTGAAGGCGGTAATATTTTTGTGAAGATACAGGAGAATGAGGATGGTAAGATTTCTGTGAAAATTATAGATAACGGAATTGGTATTCCTGAGGAAAGAATTTCTACACTGGGAGAGCCTTTTTATACTACCAAAGAAAAAGGAACTGGACTTGGCCTAATGACCTGTTACAAGATAATCGAAAGCCATCAGGGAGAAATACTGATAAACAGTAAAGTAAACGAGGGAACTTCGATTGAGGTTCTTTTACCTACTATTACTCAGCCTTTATTGAAAATTAACTAAAACTGGGTAATGGGCTTACGTGCGGATTCTGGGTACCATTCACCTAAACTTGCGGATCCCCTGCATTTTGGGATGGGAAAAAGGGCTCTCTTTTTGAGAACCCTTTATTTTATAGTACACTATTTTTAATTGTATTAGAGTCACTTCCATCTGGATCAATAATTGAGGAAATGGGAATATACACAGGAGACAAATCTCCGTTAATTTCAGCAACATTTTGATTTCGTTTATAAGAAACAACCTGGTCAATCATAAGGTAAGCTCCGGCATTTACAACCGAAGAGTTATCCATAGAGTTCACCTTAAAGGCTAACAAATTAAGGACCAGTGGTGAAAATTGAACCATATAAATTCCTCCTTAAATAATGCTGTTCTTTATGGTTGGCGTATCAATTAGGTCAGAGTCCAATACGGAGGTAATTGGAAATAGGATGGGGGATATGTCACCATTTTGTTCACCGAGGCCCTGGTTCCGCTTATAGGATACAACAATGTCAATATGTTTGCTGTTACCCATGTTAACAACAGAGGCATTATCTATTGAATTTAGTTTGAAAACACCAAGATTAATATACACCGGCGCAAAGTTTGCCATCATACTCGCTCCTATTGTCTGCCTTTTCTATTCCACTATTTTAATGGTAATCATATCTGCCTCTTGGTTATCATTTGTCTGGCCAAATGGAGCAAACTGGACAGTCAAGTCAGCATTTTGCTGACCAAATCCTTGATTTTTCTTTGCCACCACATTCCTGCCGACCTTAAAATTATTACCGAATGAAATAGAGCTGGATTGGTCTGTATTATTAATCTTTAACCCTCCGAGGTTTATCTTTGTAGGAATAAAATACATACATCATTTTCCTTTCAGTTATTTTTTAGATTTTATGCTAAGACTTTGTTGATTATTAGAAGTAATTCAAAAATTCGAGAGGTGAGATATGAAATTAACGGAATTTGATCAATATATTAAAAGCGTAACCTTAAAAGGGGAACAGATCCCTTCCTTTTCTGATTTTCCCTTTAATTTGCCTGTAATAAGAAGTTTTAAAGAATTAAAGTTTCACCCAAATGTTACATATATAGTTGGGGAAAATGGAATGGGCAAATCCACATTTCTCGAAGCGATTTCCATTTCCCTGGGGTTTAATCCGGAAGGAGGCACCCTTAATTTTAATTTTTCCAGTTTCGATTCACACTCAGAACTTGACGAATATATAAGGGTTGCCAGAGGAGCAAATAAAGCAAGGGATTCCTTCTTTTTCAGGGCTGAGACCTTTTACAACCTTGCTTCCAATATTGAAGAGCTTGACAGTGAACCGGGACTCGGGAGAAAAATAATCGATTCTTTTGGAGGTAAATCTCTCCACAAACAATCCCATGGCGAAGCGTTTTTTGCAGCCTTTATGGATCGTTTTCAAGGGAACGGATTATATATACTTGATGAACCAGAAGCCGCTCTCTCTCCATTAAGGCAAATGTCAATGCTGGCTCGAATCCATGAGCTTGTACTTGCAGGCTCGCAATTTATCATTTCTACTCACTCGCCAATTTTAATGGCGTATCCCGAATCCAAATTGATCCAGCTGACGGAATCAGGGATGAAAGAAACAAAACTTGAGGAAACGGACCATTACTTATTGATGAAACAATTTTTTGAGAATAAAGACAGAGTTCTCCACCATCTGTTTCAATGATTGAGGGTAAGCTGCAGCTGTTTATTGCTATCTATTCCAGTTATGGTTTGTGTAGGGAACGATCTTGCCAAAATGGATATTTAGTAAATTACAGTTTTCCTTATTGTCTGCGAATTCGGCTATCTGGTTAAAAACGAACTTCACTTTGCACAGCAGTTGTTGTTCATAATGTCATATAACCTGCTGCTATACATAAGAATGTAAATAACTGGGGGAGATGAAGATGAAAAAGCAATTAGTGGAAACAAGAAAAAGATTGTTAGAGGAGATTTCCGGTTTATCATTCAAGGAATTTAATCGAACTCCTCGACCTGATACATGGAGTATCGGGCAGGCTGCCCAACATTTAGTACTGACAGAAATGGTCACTTCACGTTCTATTGCACATGCATTAAAAAAAGAAGATAACAGTCTGGCGGCGGCGAAAAAAATTGATTTAATTTTAGATAGAAGCATAAAGGTTGATGCGCCTAAAGTTGTCCAGCCTGATTCCCGCCAATTTGAAGTTAGTAGTGTTGTTTCGATGTTAGAAGAATCACGCGATAGCTTATTGGATATCTTAGATAAAATAGACCCGGAGATACTAACTTTTAAATCTGTGAAACACCCAGTTTTTGGAGAGCTGCCCTTGCATCAGTGGGTGGAACTAATCTATCTGCATGAACAGCGCCATATTGAGCAGATAAAGGAAATTAAAGCTTTATTAATCTGAAATAGTTGATTAATTCTTAAGATCTAATGCTGGTATTTCGTCCATGAGTTTACTCAAGGGCGTTTATTTATGGGCACAGACTGATATGGTACCGGAAACCGAATTTTTTCGTATAAATTTTGCTGCGGCTGCTACCGATTTTTGTCCTAAAGACACTTTACTGGTTTACGGGGTTACCGATTCTTGACAAAGATGATTATGATTAAAGGTATATAAAAATGAGCAAATGAGTGACCATACCAGTTACCAGCTGCAGATAAATCAAAGCAAATAAGACCTCAAACAGGCGGCTATTTGATTGATTAACATAAAAGTACTTTTTTTTGAAAACACTAAGGAGACGGCTGAATACAGGAGTACATTATGGATCAGAGAGCCACACATTTTATCATACTATTTGCCTCTATAATAATTAATGGGATTGGTTGTTTAATTTTAATAAAAAAAACTTCTATAAATATGGAATAATACTGCTTGCCAGTCTTTTATTATCCTCTATCTTATGTTTAGCTTTTTATTGGCTAGGCTTCTATCGATTTGCACTGCCTGTTCTCGTGGTACTTCCGGGTGTTGCCATAAGTTTTACCTGTCTCGCTCTTTTTTCGATAAAGTACAGACCTGCTAAAAAAACATTTCCATTCTTCTTTATGGTTACAACCTGGATTTTTACTATAGAAGTACTTTTAAAAAATGTCTGGGGATTTATTGTGTTTCGTAATGGGTGGGATTATTGGACTTCATATTCTTTGTATTGGGTATATATAAGGATCTTTGACCAGTTTGGAGAGTTAATACTTCCAGATAAAATCCGCTCTCCCATTAAATCAGATACCAAAAGATATTGGTTTTTATTTTTCATAACCATTATTTATGCAATAATCGAGGTACTTGTTTTACGTTATAAGCTATACCAAAGAATATAAAAAAGCCGGGCTTCTGCCTGGCTTTTATACTGCTTGCTTTCTATATTGATGCTTTAGCTGTAAGATCATTTGTTCAGAAATAGCTGTATATCCGGCAGAATTAGGATGCACTCCATCAGGTGAGAGATTATCAAGTCTCTTGCCGTTGATCACCTTAGTTGTCTCAACTACAACAGAAGATGGGTATTGGTTGGCTACTTCATATATTTTTAAATTCCATTTTGGCAGCAATTTATCTGCTAAAGGATAAATCTGTGTGGATGGAGGCAGTGGGTTATACAATTCAAGAAAGATGATCGTTGTATTTGGGTTAAGAGTATGAATTCTTCTTGAAATGTCTTGCAGGTTATTAGAAAAAGCAGTTTGTACTTGATCAATAGACTGAAGAACATTGTGGAAATTATTTTGTCTCCTCGCTAGATGTAATATATCATTTCCGCCCACATTTATAGTTACAATATTGGCTTTTTTGATTTCCTCATCAAAAGTTCCTTTTTGAACGAGGGAATTTAGTTCACTGCTAGTAATTCCGCTGATTCCCTCATTTTTAAACTCAATTTGCTTATGAATTTGCTCCCCAAGCTTATTCGAGAATTGGTACACAAGGTTCGAATCCTGTTGGGCACCCACCCCTCGAATAATCGAATCACCAATTGCAAGGTGATAGATCTGAGTTTTCTTCGATTCCTGAAAATATTTTATATAAGAAACTTTTACTGGGTCTTTACTAACCTGTACTGCCTGATGCTTCATTCTGTTTATTTGATATTGTGGATAATAAATCCACGCCGAAATCCCGAGACCACTGATAATTAGACAGATAGCAAGATATTTAAGTATTCTCATATTTTTCACTCCTGAATCTATTATATCAAGGAAAATAAAAGAAATAATTAGGGACTGATTTCCATTTATCATCCGTTTTTATAAAAAACATATTCTATCACAATTTGGGTAAATAGATAGCAAGAAGAAGTATTTAGAAAGAGGGTTTTGACATTGGAAGAGAAAGTGGAATTAGTTTTTGATGCGCAGGCAGAGCTTGGTGAAGGACCATCATGGGACGGTAAAAATCAACTTTTATATTGGGTTGATATATTATCCAAAAAAGTTTGTATATTTAACCCAAAGACAGAAGAAAACCGAGAGATACATTTAGAACAAATGGCCAGTGCTGTTGTGCCAAGAGAATCTGGTGGCTTGGTGCTAAGCATGGAAAACGGTTTTTATTTTTTAGATACAAATACAGAGGAATTAACCCCAATAACTGACCCGGAAAGCCATCTGCCATTAAATCGTTTTAATGATGGAAAGTGTGATCCGAAGGGCCGGTTTTGGGCTGGCAGCATGCATCTGGAGGAACTGGAAGGGGAGGGTTCCCTTTATGTTCTGGATACAGATTTACAGACAATAAAAAAGATAGATGGAACTACGATTTCAAACGGGTTAGCCTGGTCACCAGACAACCAGTATTTCTATTTCACAGATACACCAACAATGAAAATTGTTCGTTATGAATATAACCTGCACACGGGGGAAATAAAAAATCCGGAGCCTGTCATTCATTTTCCTGAAAGTGAAGGCTACCCGGACGGAATGACCATAGATGGAGAGGGAATGCTGTGGATCGCCCACTGGAGCGGAAACAGAGTTTCAAGATGGAATCCAGAAACAGGGGAACAGATTTTATCAATTAATATTCCTGCACTAAATGTTACTTCCTGTACCTTTGGAGGGGAGGATTTATCTGAACTATACATTACTACTGCCAGGAAAGGTATGACTGAGGAAGAGTTAGAGAAATTCCCACTTTCAGGTGGAGTTTTCCGGGTAAAAGTAGGAATTCATGGCGCACCTACGTACACATTTAAAGGTTAGAAAGGAGCATTCTTTGCTCCTTTTTTACTGGATAGGAAAGTATAAAGTTTTACCTTTTAAATTGTCTAGCTCCAGCGCCCAGCGAGTTTTCATCTCTGTAAAGCTTCTTTGAGTATCTTGCATCAAGTATTACCTTTAGGTGATACTTGGTGCAGTTAGTGTCCATCCCGCTTCTCCCTACGATAAGTCAACAGCGAAATGCTTGCATTTCGTGTTGTCCAGCTTCAGTGTCTAGGGGCTCGAGGTCATAAGCCAATCCGTCTGAAGGTTAAAGAACAACCTTCTCGCCGGCTCGTTTTTATGCTTGTCGCCCCTAGTCAAGACACTTCAGCATTTCATTATCCTTTATCTCAGTCGGAGTGGAGGCGCGCAGGACGCGGGTCAGAAAGGCGTTGCCACAGGACAAGGAAAGCTTCGTCAGCTTTATCATCGCACGAAGGAAAAGCGCAGCTTTTTCGAGGACGTGGCGAACTTAGCCTTTCTTCAAATGGCCATACGTCGCTGAACGGGCGCTTGCGCTTTTCTTAGCTAATAGATTAAAGAATAGGAGATCATACCATGCTGACTTTATACCTAACAAGGCACGGTGAAACGGTGTGGAACACTCAGAAAAGAATGCAGGGATGGAAGGATTCACCTCTTACGGAAACAGGAAGACAAAATGCTTTTAGTCTCGGTGAAAGACTGACACACATCCCTTTCAAGGCATTGTATTCCAGTCCAAGCGGGAGGACCAAAGAGACTGCAAGCCTTATTAACGGAGAAAGAGAAATTCCAATTTTCTATGATGTAAATTTACGTGAAGTTAATCTCGGAGAATGGGAAGGGAAAACCCAAACATTAATTAAGGACGTGGATGCAGAATTGTATGGCCATTTTTGGAACCAACCACATCTTTATACTCCTGCGTCAGGTGAAACGTTTGAAAAGGTTAAAGAGAGACTGCTAATCTTTTTGGAACAAATCAAGAGAGAGCACCTTTCTGGTAATATCCTTATCGTAACTCACTCTGTAGCCATTAAATGTTTATATTTAATTTTTAAAAACACACCGGTTGAATCACTCTGGGATCCGCCATTTATACATGATACAAGTTTATCCATTGTGGAGGTAAGCAATGATGGTTTTTTAATCCTGCTTGAAGGTGACACTTCCCATCGAAACCTAATGACGAAATAATCAGATGAAAAAGCCACAAATTGGAAACCTGTGGCTTTTAAAAAATGGCGGGATAATTTTTTTTTGAACTTCCAGCAGTCTTTAAAGAAAAATCGAATATTGCAGAGCCTTTTGGTGTCAGCAGAGCCGTAATTAACGCTAATAGGATTGAATTTATGGTTATAAATTCTGACTCAAAAGAAACTGGTACAGTTCATGCAAGCCCCCGAAAAATAAAAAATCAAAAAAGATTTTTAAAAAAATCTATTATTCTTCCCCAAAAGGAAAGAGGTTGTTTATTATCACGCCCTGTTACATTACTGGCGGATAAAACCTTCGAAGTTGCAGCTTCTGTGCTTGAAACTGCAGCTCCAGTTTGATTAGCAATATCAGTAGTAGTGTTAGTAACAGTTGTAGTTTCCGCTGCAGGTCTATCAAAAACAAGTGTGTAGGTTTTTCGGTCTTCTCCTCTTGTGACCACAACACTTATGACAGTCTTAGCACCTGTTAGCATAATGGTTTTATCTGTTTTTCCTTCAATTAAAAAAGAAGCACTGCTATATTTAGCTGCAGGATCAAGAGTAATCGAAGAGACATCTTCTGGAACTGAAATATGGTAAGTATATTCATCACTTGAAAAAGGGGTATTCCATATACCATTAGAAACATTTAGTGACGATAGAGTAGCTGTACTTACTTTTTCAACTGCTGCCCCTGTTTGTTGAGTAGAGCCCTGTATGCTTGAACCCTGACTATTCGGATAGGAACCCTGAAGACCGGAACCACCAGCACTCCGGGAAGTACCTGGTAAGCCGGAACCACTGTTCCCTTTTTTACCAGTTCCAGTATTATTTGTTCCTTTGGCTGGAGGACTTTGAGCCTGCTTGCCTGGCAAGTTTGGAGAGTCACCATCTGGCTTTGCTGCCCTGGTTACATGAAGAGTATATGATTTTTCATCACCATTTTCCGCCATAACTAAAAGAGTGATATCTGTTTTTCCTACTGGCAGCTTTATGGTCACGCCAGCTTCCTTGATTAATGTGTTGTTTACTTTGATTGAAGAAGTACTTTCAGCAGTTTCAGCTGATAAATTCAATTCTTCGTTTTCATTGGTAACCTTAACACTGTAATCTGTGACTCCTGGATCGAATTTCGGAGAAAGTTCCCCCCTTGATAGAGTAATATATTTGAGTCTAGTGTCCCTGTTTTGCTTCCTTGTCACGGTTAAGGAATATGTAATTAGCGGATGAGTGCCATCATTGACTGTTATTAAAAATTTGTTTTCTCCAGTCATTAGCGAATATGTATCCGAATTAACATTTTTCAAAGGGTGATCGTTAACAGAGATAACCGCAGCACTATTCTGACTTTCCAAATTAAGAGTCATATCTTTAACGTCATTACCTACGCTAGCTGAATATTGAAATACATCAGATGAAAAATTTTGTTCGATTTTTGTTCCTTCTATTTCTAACTTGGATAGGAGATTATTTACTTGCTCCTCATCTTGATTATTGACGATAGCACTCTCGGTTAGATCCGTTGCAGCAAAGGCGGATGGAATAGCAGCGGAGAGACCCAGTCCAAGCGCAGATACTGCTGCTAGTTTCTTAAAACTTTTACCATTAGGCATTCATAGTCCTCCTTAAAAAGAATTCTTGCAATTTAATTAGGAAGACTATAGCATGGAATACTTAATTTTTTCTTAACTTTTTCAAAAGGAAGCCGATTTTCATTTACCAAACAATCTCCTTTAAATAACGATATACTTATAAAAAAAGGAGGTACAAAATGATTCCTATTAAAAATCAAATGAATGGTGTATTTGTACATGTGACGAACATAAAAGAAGCAGTGAAATGGTATACCGACTTACTGGGATTGGAGATTGATTTAGAGGAAGTGCATTCACCGGTATACAATATCCCAGTATCCGGCACCACTTCCTTAACTCTCGATGATCACAGCTTTGATCCACAATTCAAACAAAGTATTAGCAATAGTCCTATTTTTAATTTCTTTGCTCCTGATATTGAACAGGCATATCAATATATTAAAGAAAGAAGTATTGAGATTGTCAGAGAGATAGAATGGGTGGGGGACACTGCCTGGTTTAATGTAAAGGATCCAGATGGGAATGTTGTTATGATCTGTAATTGTTAAAATAAAAAAAGGGCGGAGCTGTTATTCCGCCTCTGCCCATTCGCCATCTTCACCTTTTTTATATTTCTTTTTAACCGCGCTCCATGCCACTTTAAAGGCAGTTTCTTCATCATGATATTCTTCGGTCGCTGCGTTAAAAGCTTCCTTGAAAATTTCCTGCGCATGGTCTGGCAAATGTTCTCTGACAGATTCAGGCAAATTCTCTGTGGATTTGTAAGGCATAAACACTCCTCCTAAATAAATACTGTTTTCATACTTATTTCCTCTATCGTGTAGTCGTAAACTTTTTGATTTATTCGCAAAAAGAGGTCAAGAATTATAATAGCTGATTTAACAGAGGAGTAATCTTCTTTATTTTCTGGGCTGTTTTTTCATGGGAATAAAAAACATGAAGGCAGGAGTAACTCTGGAATGGGTAATAAACAAGACTGGTTTACAATGCCTACGAGAGATTCGAAATGGAAACTTGGATGACTCAAGATAAATGAATACTAAGAATTTTAGGGATCTATTAAAAAAGCACTTGAGGATTAACAATAATAAATCTATTAAGGAATCAATGGATTCATAGATTTGAACTCTGGAAACCAGCTTGGAAAATTCAATCGCAAATGACAAAAGAGGAGTGTGAGCCTCCTCTTTTTCCTTTGTCATCCAACGATTTTAAATAGTCCTCCATTCTCCTTGTCCAAAACGGTATTACAAGATTACGAAAGGAAAAATCAAACTCCAGCTGTTGCTGACCATATAAGATATTAAAATAAAAGAGAGTAGGAATATTAAAGGATTATTGGGTTGTTTCTCCTAACTGTTTTAGGGTAAAGAAAGATTAAGCTATTGAGAATCCAAAAACAGGGCGGGGGAGTTTAGTGGAAGAAAAAGCAATTCACATCGAAGAAATAAATGAGGAAAAATCAGGGTGGAAGAAAATCCTCCCTTTTCTGGGGCCAGCCTTTATTGCTTCGGTTGCGTATATCGATCCTGGTAACTTTGCAACGAATATTACTGCTGGTTCTAAGTATGGCTATATGCTGCTGTGGGTCATTTTACTTTCAAACCTAATGGCTTTACTAATACAATCGATGTCAGCAAAATTAGGCATTGCTACCGGGAAAAATCTACCGGAAATCGCCAGAGAGCACTTTGCGAAACCAGTTAACTATTTTTTGTGGATACAGGGTGAGATTGTCATAGTTGCGACAGACCTAGCAGAATTTATAGGGGCTGCATTGGGACTTAATCTTATTTTCGGGATACCTCTTTTCGGGGCTGCCATGGTTACAGCAATTGTTTCATTTGGGATACTGGAGCTGCAACGAAGGGGATTTCGGTGGCTTGAAATTGCTATTGCATCGCTTGTAAGTCTTGTTGTCTTAGCGTTTGCCGTCCAAATTTTCTTTACTCAGCCTGATCCAAATCAGGTAGTAAAAGGATTATTTAAGCCGAGCCTCGACGGATTAGATAGCATTTTGCTTGCAGCAGGTATTATTGGCGCAACAGTTATGCCTCACGCCATTTTTCTTCATTCCTCCCTAACACAATCACGGATTGTGGGAGATACCCAAAAAGAATTAAAACAAATTTTTAAATATGAGTTTCTTGATATATTAATAGCCATGCTGATTGCTGGCATTATCAATATGTGTATGCTGGTTGTTGCTGCGGCACTGTTTCACAGCAAAGGGCTACATGTGGATGATTTGCAAGTCGCCTATCATCAATTTTATAAACTAATCGGTCCAAATTCAGCCATTTTCTTTGGGGCTGGACTTTTGATTGCGGGTTTGTCCAGTTCTTCGGTAGGTACCTTGTCTGGTGATGTAGTTATGAAGGGTTTTGTTCAAAAAAGTATTCCTATATATCTGCGCCGGGTAATCACCATGATTCCGCCGTTATGTATTATAGGCTTTGGTGTAAATGCATCAGACGCCCTTGTTATGAGTCAGGTAGTTTTATCCTTCGGAATTGCCTTTGCAATTGTACCTTTAATTATTTTCACCAGCAAAAAAGAATTAATGGGCGAACTAGTCAATCAAACTATAACAAAAATCCTAGCCTGGATGATTGCCATTCTGGTTGTAGGATTAAATCTTCTTCTGTTGTACAGATTAATATTTTAGTGAAATGTACCGTCAACGCAATGCGATCCAATTTTATTCAACCCTAATTTAACAAAATAACAAAAAAAATACCCTCTACTTATATTAGAGGATACTCATTTCTCATGGCACTATCTATTGCCTTCATCGTGGATATAATATCTGGATATGTTTGGGTGACATTTATCTTAAAAAAAGTAACCTCAAAACTATTGGTTTCTGGGATATAACGGACGGAAAGAATTTGAGTTTGGTCCTGTGAATAGGTCTGAACTATTTGGGATTGATGATAAAACTTCATCGTTTCTAACATGCTTCTCGTGTGGTCGGTCGACATAATTCATTACTCTCCTTCCCATTATAGGGGGAGTCGACTCAGAAAAGTCTATAACGACCCTATATAACATTTCTTTTTGTCAATCAATTAAGGATAACATATTTTTCAAGAATAAGATACTTTAATTTTTCCTGTTTTTTACAGATACTTAATTAGCTGGCGGATAAAACTTATCTAAAAAGAAGGAGAATTTACTTGCCGCACGTAATTCTTAAGTAAATATTTAGATGTTAGGGAAGAGGGGCTTATATGGAGGCAATCATCCGGAATGGCACAGTAAAAGATGCAGAACAACTTATTTCGCACACCAAAAAGGTTTTGGGAGAAAATCCTCAATTTTTTGCCACTAGTCTAGAGGAGATAACAACAACCGTCGAACTGGAAAGAGAGTGGATAATGAAGCAGGAAAAAGATGGCTTGCTGATTGTGGCGGAAACAGACGGCGTGATTTTTGGCATGCTCAATTTTAGTCCTTCTCCCCGAAAAAAGTTCAGCCATCAGGGAATGTTTGGAATGAGTATACAAGAGGCCTATACGAATAAGGGAATTGGAAGGAAGCTAATCACGACATTATTGGAATGGGCTAAAAAGCAAGAAAAATACGAGAAGATCTCCCTTGAGGTATTTTCCAACAACCCTCGTGCCATACACTTATATAAGAAAATGGGGTTTGTAGAGGAGGGACGCCATGCCAAGCTGGGTGAAAACCAATATGCAGATGATATTTTTATGACAAAGTTCTTATAAGAGATTTTGGTCCTGGTTTCCACCGGGGCCACTTTTTATTAATCGGTTTAAGCAATCAATATCGACATTTCCCATTTATATAAAGCTATTAAATTTAATGTTGATTGTATCACTATCGTTAATAAGCTAAATTACGCGACACTCTTCCGGAAAAACGGGCTGGCAGGGCCCAAGCCGATGAGGCTACAAAACTTCCCACCGAAAGCGGCCCCCGGGATCGGAAATCAATAGGGAAGTGTTGCAAAGCCTTATAAAGAATAATCAAGTTATAGGGCTCAAAAAATAAGGAAATGTATTGATATTTGCTGAAAAACAGAAACTAAGGGGTTATAACATGAAATATAAAGATAATGAACTGACCATCAGGCCAATCATAGAGGAAGATCTGCGAGCTATCTGGGAGCTTGCTTTTAAAGAATCATCTCCAGAATGGAAAAAATGGGACGCTCCTTACTATGAACACAAGGCCTTAACATATGAGCAATTTATTCATGAGAAGAATTATTGGATAAACCAGGATCACCGCTGGGTAATTGTCGTTGAAGGGAATATTATCGGAACGGTTAATTATTACTGGGAACATAAGCCTTCAAAATGGCTTGAAATGGGGATTGTCATTTATAAATCTGAATTCTGGAATGGCGGATATGGAACCAGAGCATTTAAAATGTGGATAGCTCATTTATTCGGCACTATGCCTTTGGTTAGGGTTGGATTTACAACATGGTCAGGAAATAAGAGAATGATGAACCTTGGGGAAAAAATGGGGATGACTCTGGAGGCAAGGATTCGAAAGGTTCGTTTCTATAATGGAAATTACTATGACTCCATCAGAATGGGATTGTTAAGGGAAGAATGGGAACAAAACTTAAATAGCAGTAACCGAAAAAGAGAAACTGTTTAATAGACTGCTAAAGATATATTTGAAAATAAAGGAAAAACTGTAGGCTTTTATCCTTTTCTCCATTAATAATAACCTGGCAGCTTTGTTTATCGTCAAAATCTCCGGGGTAAAAATTATTTAAGGAGAATTTTCAGGTATTTAAATACTTGAAAGCAGGTGAGAGAAATGGAACTAGTGGTTGTCCTTTCGAAAGTCATAATAGGTTTTATAGCACTTCTTTTTTGTTTAAAAATTGCAGGGACAAAGAGCCTAGGAAATCTTACTACAATAGATTTTATATGGACCATTATGCTTTCAGAGATGGTTGGAAACGGTCTCTATGATAGCAAGGTAAAATGGTACTATATCCTTGCAACACTTCTTTTATGGGTTGCTCTGAAAATTATCCTTGATAAACTCATGTATCGTTCAGATAGGACAGAAATATTTTTAACCGGTAATAAGGTAATGTTAATAGATAATGGAATTATTGATCATCATGCAATGCAAAAGACCGAAGTGGACCTTCAGCAGTTAAAGGAATCTCTTAGAAAGCAAAGTATATTTTCCATAAACGAAGTGGATAAAGTTTACCTTGAAAGAGACGGTTCCATTTCCGTAAAAAAATTCCCGGAATATCAGCCGGTTACCCGTAAGGATTTAAATATAAAAGCATAACATATGCGAATTTATCGGTCTGCCTGAGGGCGGCCTTTTTCTATATCTGCTTTCAAACAGGTTATTATTCTGAAGTTACCCCAGAAAATGTATTAATATCTTTTTTTAGGGAATTACAAAAATAGTTCAACATTATTTTGGAGGCTGATGGAATGGAAGATTTAGGTTTACTTCTTATACGACTGATGGTTGGATTTGTATTTGTCTATTATGGCTCACAGAAACTATTTGGCTGGTTTGGAGGACACGGAATTCAGGGCACAGGAGGCTGGTTTGAATCCATAGGGATAAAGCCTGGAAAAGCAATTGCTGCCTTCAGCGGTATAGCAGAGTTATTGTCAGGAATTTTATTCGTCTTAGGAATATATCTGCCGCTTGGAGCATTGCTTATTGTCATTGTCATGATTGGTTCTATTGTTAAGGTGCACGGCCCGAAAGGATTTTCCGTTACAGCGGGAGGATTTGAATACAATCTCTTTTTAATCGTTGTTGCGGTAGCCATGGCCTTAATTGGCCCCGGGCATTATTCATTAGGTGGATGGTAAAGAAAACCCGGTGAATGCAGAGCTTTTAGGTTAGAAAAGAACCATAGTTGCGCTTATCACGCTCAACGGTACATCCTCATTAGAGCTATGATTTTTCTTTTAGAGAGGCAAAGCTGACCAAACTCTCCTTGTCCTGTTCGTCATTTATCGATAAGCAATAAAAGCCGCCAGATAGTTTTGGCGGCTTG
Organism: Neobacillus sp. FW104-15D2; assembly: GCF_058790155.1. NCBI lineage: Bacteria > Bacillati > Bacillota > Bacilli > Caryophanales > Bacillaceae > Neobacillus > Neobacillus sp. FW104-15D2. The sequence goes on along the minus strand of NZ_JBYTCJ010000012.1, from coordinate 69,970 downwards.
ATTATGTTTTTTGTTTTTTTACTGTTGAAAAAATAACGATGGTGGCGATTATACAGAAAGTTCCAATCCACTCTGCAGTACCGAAAGGAACATGCAGCCAGGCAACTGAAAGAAATGCAGCTGAAAGTGGTTCCGCACAGGCAAGGAGGCTAGTTTCAGAAGCACTTAAATATTTAAGGCTTTCCATATAACAAAAAAAGGCTATAACGGTTCCGAGCATTATTACGGCTACCACAGCCATAAAGGAAGAAAACGACCAACTTCCCTTAAAAACCCACGGAGGACTGATAAAGGAAAAACAAATTCCTCCAATAAACATTCCCCACCCTACAATTATGTAAGATCCCCATTTATTAAGAAGCTCTCCTGGAAAAAGTGTATAGAATGCGAGGGCAAATGCTGAAAGAATTCCCCAGAAAAACGCGTTTCCCGATATGGACATGCTGTGAACATTTCCGTTTGTTACAAGCAGGAAAGTTCCCACTAGAGCCAGGATAATAGCAGCTAATTCATATTTAGCTGGCAGTTTGTTTAATTTTACAAATACATAGCATGCAATAAGAACAGGTGCTAAATACTGGAGAACGGTAGCAGTTGCCGCATTGCCATGCTGAATAGCCAAAAAATACGTATATTGGACTCCAAGCATCCCCAAAATACCAAATACCAGAAGTTTCACTCTATCCTTACGGGATTTCCAAATGGTGAAGATATTTTGTTTTTTTACTGCATGGGAATAAAAGAGAAGAATTAAACCTGATAACAGCAAGCGGTTTACTACAAGCCAGCTGGCAGTAAAGGCTTTTACCTGTAAAAGATACTGAGCAAAAGTACCTGAAATTCCCCAAAAGATTGCAGCAATTAAAACAAGAATGATGCCTTTCGAGCGCGGAAAAGGCATAACAGCTCCATGTGAACTCATAACAACCCTCCTTTATTGAGAAAAACTAAACTTATTTTATCATGACAGCCAAATAAAGGAGGAATATTTTTGCAAAATACAATTTTTTATAAACAGAGAAAAGGCTGTCCCTCGTGAAAAGGACAGCCTAATGGCAATGGATAGCAAGTCAGTGCCTTTTGTTATTTAAAAAAAAATAAGCTTCACGTGGGTGTTTTTCCGCCTTAAACCATTGAAAACATAAAAAATATAAAGATAAGTTCCACCGCATCCCTCCATAATACATAAGCATTGCACCTCAATTCGCTTTATTTAGGCCAATTCCCTTTGGCGAATGGTATATACATTTAGAAAGAATATCAGCGCTGCAATGGTTTCAAACTGGCTAAATGCATGAAATAGGCTGACAGATACAAATCCGACAGCGGTAATCGATTTATCGTTAAAATGATGCCAATGTAGCAGCTGGTGAAAAATATTTTTATCCATGAAGGCAGCAATTCCAATACCAAATAAAATTTCTGACGAGATAGGTAAAACAGCGGGAAGTAGCGGTATTCCTCCTATTTCTCTTTTCAACTTCACGGATTTTATTCCATTTCAGCCTGTGTTTTAAAATAAACGGCAACAAAGGAAATGATTTTAGGAAAAAATAGTAAGTTTATTAGCAAGGAAAAATGGGAAATTTTAAAAGGAATTTAAAAAATGATTTGTAGGGCACTGCATATGACATTTATCATATACAGGATATGATACCTGCTACTAGTAAGGATATAATCTTTTTCCTATACTTAAGTTAAGAAAGAAACGAAAGGGGAATAATATAAAAATGTTGGAACAGAATACGAAAAGTTTAAAAAAACAGGTCGCCCCTTATGAAAAATCATTGACAAGAGATAGCATCATTCAGTTGTTTAATACGTTGGCGCCATTTATAGCCCTATGGTATTTGGCATATAAAAGCCTTTCCATTTCTTATTTGTTAACATTGGGCATTTCTATTGTTGCATCGGGTTTTCTAGTAAGGATTTTCATTATTTTCCATGACTGCTGCCATCACTCATTTTTCAAAAACCGTACCGCTAATCGGATAATGGGAACGATAACAGGGGTTTTAACTCTTTTCCCTTATGATCAGTGGGCTCATGAACACTCTGTCCACCATGCAACAAGCAGCAATTTGGACAAGAGAGGAACAGGTGATATCTGGACCTTGACGGTTGAAGAATATCTGGCTGCACCACTTACTTTAAAAATGGCATACCGCTTTTATCGTAATCCAATCGTTATGTTTGGGATAGGTCCCATTTACGTTTTTCTTTTGAAAAATCGCTTTAACCGTAAAGGGGCGAGGAAAAAGGAACGTATGAATCTGTATCTTACTAATGTACTTATTGTTGGATCAGCTGCACTTCTCTCATGGGCAATCGGCTGGCAAAATTTCGTGCTTGTTCAGCTTCCAATATTTTGGATATCTGGCTCTGCTGGTATTTGGTTGTTTTATGTACAGCATACTTTTGAAGATGGTTATTTTGAGCCTGACCGTGAATGGGAATATGTTAAAGCTGCTGTCGAAGGAAGCTCTTATTATAAGCTGCCAAAATTATTGCAATGGCTAACTGGGAATATCGGTTACCACCATGTTCACCACTTAAGTCCAAGAGTCCCTAATTACAAGCTAGAAGAAGCACATAACAATACAGTTCCACTGCAGAATGTTCCAACAATTACATTGGCAACAAGCCTTACTTCAATAAAATTCCGCCTTTGGGATGAGAAAAAGAAAAATTTCATTACCTTCCGCGATGTAAAAAAGGCTGCTAAAAAAAGCCTTTCGGTAAATGTGAAACCTGAAGTTTAAACAAATATGGCTCCCCTTAATAGGGGAGTCTTTCAATTTAATTGATTTATTTATACTGTTTAATAAGGCGTTTGTGTCCCTTTTTTGTGGTAAAATAAGGATAGAAAAAATGGACGGGGTATTATTTATGTTTAAACGATATTGGGTGTTACTCAAAAGTACGGGAATTTCTCCTTACATATGGACAATCCTTGGGATTCTTCCTTTTTATTTTATTTTTCAGTCGCCATCAACTATGGAAAGTGTAATAGGGATATTCTTAACACTTTTATTCTTTGTCTTCTACCGTTTTGCCTATATATCGAAGGGCTGGCCGGTTTATTTGTGGACCATCCTGCTTATAGCAATAAGCATTACACTGACTGCTTTGTTCAGCTACATCTACTTTGCATTTTTTCTTGCTTATTTTATCGGTAATATTAAAAGTAAAATTCCTTTTCTAACGCTGTATATTATCCATCTGGTAGGTATGTCAGCCGTTATTAATTTTCAATTCGCCCTCAGACAGGAGCTTTTTATCAAGCAGGTTCCATTTGTGATTATTGTTTGGATAAGTATCATTCTTCTCCCGTTTACTTTGAGATACCACAAGGAAAGAGGAAAGCTTGAGGAGAAGCTGGAGGATGCGAATAAAAGAATTTCCGAATTGGTAAAACAGGAAGAAAGGCAGCGTATTGCACGGGATCTTCACGATACGCTGGGTCAAAAGCTCTCATTAATTGGCTTGAAAAGCGATCTTGCCCGAAGGCTGGTTTATAAAGACCCTGAAAAAGCACGTGAGGAATTGGCAGACGTCCAGCAAACCGCCAGAACTGCTCTAAATGAAGTTCGAAAAATGGTTTCTGAAATGAGGGGTATTCGGCTCAATGATGAAATAGAACTGGTAAAACAAATTCTTAAAGCAGCACAAATTGAGTTTGTAATAGATGAAGAATTTTCTTTGTCTAATGTGTCACTGCTGACTGAAAATATTCTAAGTATGTGTTTAAAAGAAGCTGTTACCAACGTGGTGAAGCATAGTGGGGCTACTGTTTGTACTGTAACCTTTGAACAAACAGACAGCAAAACAGTTATGAGTGTTCATGATAACGGCCAATCGGGAAATGGAATTAACTTTAATAAAGGCAGCGGATTGGCGGGTATGCGGGAACGATTGGAGTTTGTAAACGGAAGCTTGGGTATTAATGTAGATCAAGGAACAACTCTTTTTATAAAAGTTCCAAACATGGTCAGGCTTTTCAAAGGAGAGGAAAGTGTATGATTCGCATCGTCATTGCAGAAGATCAGAGGATGCTTCTTGGGGCCTTGGGTTCCCTGCTCAATTTGGAAGATGATATGAAGGTTGTTGGCCAGGCAAGCGATGGCGGAGAAGCAATCAGACTTGTCCAGGAGCTAAAGCCTGATGTATGTATCATGGATATTGAAATGCCTGGAAAAAATGGCCTGGAAGCAGCAGAAGAATTGAAGGTAACAAACTGCAAGGTGATCATATTAACTACTTTTGCAAGATCAGGATATTTCCAGAGAGCAGTTAAGGCAGGAGTGCGCGGCTACTTATTGAAAGACAGTCCAAGTGAGGAATTGGCAAACTCAATCCGTAATGTTATGGCTGGAAAGAGAATTTATGCACCGGAGTTAATGGATGATTTGTACAGTGAAGAAAACCCTCTGACTGAACGTGAAATGGAAGTTCTTGAACTGGTCGCAGACGGACGAAATACTAAAGAAATAGCTTCTAAGCTAAGTCTTACAACTGGAACAGTTCGAAACTACATCTCCACAATTTTGGACAAACTCCAGGTCACAAACCGAATAGAAGCCATAACCCATTCAAAAGAAAAAGGCTGGTTTAAATAATTTTAGAAAGAGCTGTGGAAGCAGCTCTTTTTCTTAGCTAATCAGAATTTATATCCATAAATTCTGAACGCATAAGCAAAACTAAGGCATCCGCCAAAAAGGACTTGGCGAATGCCAAGTTTTTCTAAGTTCTTTTTGTAAAGTTTGTTGTTTAAAAGGTAAAAACAAACCCGCTTTCCTCGAGAATCCGCAAGTCAGTCCAACTTCAGCCCTAGCCCCTCGAGGTCGCTTCTGACCTGACTTTGAAGAAAAAGAACAACTTCATCGTCAGGTCCTTTGACACACAGGAAGAGTTAGTGCCGTCGTCGCCCAGGAAGAACGATTCCGCCAAAATCGCTAACAATTCCGCCGTAACCGAACACAGCCTAACTGGAATCTGCAGTATACTTTGTGAAGAAGCTCTTTCTGCTGCTTTATCAAAATTTGTTCTTCATAGCCTTAAATGAATAACCGTGTTTCATCGTTCATATAATTCTCTGTCTCACTTAAACAGCTGCTATGTATGGTGAAAAAGTTTCCCTATAAAGATTAATATTATGGTAGAATAGATTTCGTGAATAAAATAGTATCCGTAAGGACGGAAGAGGTTCTAGCTACCCTCTCGAAAAAACTAGGGAAAACAGTACTGCTTTCTTAGTAGTGCTGTTTTTTCATTAAAGGAGAATTCTATATGTTAAAAGATGAAAAAGCAGTTGTCGTATTCAGCGGTGGCCAGGACAGCACGACTTGCCTTTTTTGGGCAAAGCAGCAGTTTTCTGAAGTTGTGGCTGTTACTTTTGATTATAACCAAAGACATATCACCGAAATTGAATGTGCAAAAAATATAACAAAGGTACTCGGAATTGAACACCATATTCTTGATATGAGCCTATTAAATCAGCTGGCTCCTAATGCCCTTACACGAGATGATATAGCCGTAAAGGACGGGGAAAATGGAGAGCTTCCATCTACCTTTGTACCTGGACGCAATCTCCTGTTTATGTCTTTTGCCGGAGTTCTGGCAAGCCAGATTGGCGCCAAGCATATTGTTACAGGAGTTTGCGAAACGGATTTCAGCGGTTATCCCGACTGCAGAGACGTATTTGTTAAATCTCTGAATGTAACATTAAACCTATCCATGGATGAACAGTTTATAATCCACACACCTTTAATGTGGCTCAATAAGGCTGAAACGTGGAAGCTTGCTGACAGGCTTGGCGCCTTTGATTTTGTTCGGGAAAAAACACTTACCTGCTATAACGGAATTGTGGCCGACGGATGCGGCGAATGTCCGGCCTGCAAACTGAGGAAAAAAGGTTTGGATGATTATCTGGAAGAGCGGAAGGGGCTGTAGGCATGTATGGTTTCCGTATTGTTGATAAACTGCAAAAAATAGATGAAGACATCCAGCGCAGCCAATTAAAATATCATTATAAAAGGGTGCTTGTCAGTAAGGAATTTACTTTTGATTCTGCCCATCATTTACATGCATATGAAGGGAAATGTAAAAACCTCCACGGCCACACTTATAAGGTTATCTTTGGTTTAAGCGGTTTTGTGGACGAACGCGGCCTAATGATTGATTTTGGCGAGATTAAAGAAATTTGGAAATCCGAGATTGAGATTTTCCTTGATCATAAATATTTAAATGAAACGCTGCCCCCAATGAATACAACGGCTGAAAATATGGTTGTGTGGATTTATGAAAAGATGGCAGATGCAATAAAAAATAGAGAAGAACAATATGACGGCGCACGCGTGGAATTTGTCCGCCTGTTTGAAACACCAACAAGCTATGCTGAGGCAAGACGGGAGTGGATGGAAGTTGAGTAAAATCCCCGTAATGGAAATTTTTGGGCCAACCATACAGGGGGAGGGCATGGTAATCGGCCAAAAGACTATGTTTGTCCGTACTGCTGGCTGTGATTACTCCTGTGCCTGGTGTGATTCTTCTTTTACCTGGGATGGTACAGGGAAAGAATTAATTAGGCAAATGGAAGCAAGGGAAATTTGGGAAGATTTAAAAGCTATTGGCGGAGATCGCTTTTCCTATGTAACGATTTCCGGGGGCAATCCAGCTCTTTTAAAAAATCTGGACAGTTTAATTGCTATCCTAAAGGAAAATGATATTAAGACTTGCCTTGAAACACAGGGAAGCCGCTGGCAGGATTGGTTTTTGGATATTGATGAACTGACGCTTTCTCCAAAACCCCCGAGCTCTAAAATGGTCACTAATTATGAAATTTTAGATACTATAGTTTTCAAGCTGAGAGAATCAGACCGAAACTTTAGTTTAAAAGTGGTCATTTTTGATGACGCTGACTTTGATTATGCGAAAAAACTATATAAAAGGTACCCAGGGGTTCCATTTTATCTTCAGGTCGGAAATGATGATATCATAACAGCTGATAACAATCTTCTTTTTCAAAATTTGCTCGGTAAATATGACTGGCTAATCAATAAAGTTTGTGAAGACACCAATCTCAACGATGTAAAGGTTCTTCCCCAGCTGCATACGTTTGTATGGGGCAATAAGCGAGGGGTATAAATAAGCTTGCAGAAATTGTCCGAAAGGAGTATTTCTGCAAGCTTTTTACTTGGGTTAAATTCAAGCATCAAATCCAAAATTTGTATCGAAAACTTCCAGTATGTAGTGAAAAAAACCTGTTTTGCAGACAAAACGCTGCGTAGAGAAAAAATATATGAAGAGAAGCCCCAAAAGTGTGAGGAGAAATCATTCTGTATGTAAAGATTGTAGATAAAGTGTTTTATTATGAAGAGAAATACTTCAAAGTATATGTAAAAGTACTCAATAGAAACATGGATACTTAGGATGTTTAACCCTCTCTAAACCGGGTACATATAATATATAACAACCATGGTAATATACTTCAGCGGGGATAGCATGTGTGGCTATCACGGTATTGGGCGTAGGTGGAGCCGATACTATTGGATATAAATTTAAAACCACTGTTGAAACAGAATGGTGGTTTTTGTTATGTCCAAAATGAAAGATTTTTTAGCTAAAAAATACTTATAAGTTTTATATAGGATAGCGCGGGTATCGTATATTAAAAGGAGGATGACCCGATGGCTAATAAAATAAAATTACTATCTGTGCCCCTAGCCTTAAGCTTGATGATTTTTACAGGTTGCAGCAATGAAGAAGCGTCCAGTAAAACGGAAGAGGGCATGAAAAAAACAGAACAGCAAACAAAAGAAGCTGCGAGCAAGATAAAGGAAAAATCTAAAGAAGCCGCCGCAGAAGTAAAGAAAGAAACTCCTGGAATAGTTCAAAACATGAAGGATACTTATAAAAAAGGGGAAAAAGAGGTTAAGGATAACACTCTTCAAAAAGGCGATAAGGCAAAAATCGAGAAGGATGCTTATCTGGCTCAAACTCCAGAGGCATATGATGAATTATATCAGCTGATTAAAGTAAACGATTTCGATGGCATAAAAAATATCGAAAAAGAAAGTAAAGTAAAGGAAATAAAAAAGGATAGTGAAGTAGAGGTTCTTGAAAGAGACATTCGCCGTACCAAAGTAAAAGTGAAAGAATCAGGTGAAGAAGGATATTTACCAACCAATCTCCTTCAGCCTGTAAAATAAAACATCGAAAATCCCGGACCTAATTGTCCGGGATTTTTCTATGCTACTTTCATTTGCGATTTTTAAAGGAAAGCGAGTGTCTGGAACGGAAATCAACAGGCCCTTCTGCAATAATAAAAAGACTGTAGGCAAGCGAGATTTTCATCGAATTTGTCTACAGTCTGAAAGGACCAACAGTGGTCCTTTAGCTCTTTTTACTGCTTCTCCTGAAGCTCATCAATAGAAACCATACGCCGTTCATCGTGGCTTCCCCGCTCAGAAACCATTGCCATACTCGAGGTACCATCAATGTTTTCGATCCACACAGGAATGCCGTGATAGTGCACATTGATTTCATCAATTGAATTGATAATTTCTTTGACGCGGTTTAGTTCCATTTCTGCTGCACCTCCAGTAGTAGCTTCCCCGTATAGCTGTCTTTTATAAGATTCTTCATTTATGTATTCTCTTTAATCCTCCTGAATAAGTATTTATAAAGACTTTTTCAAGGGAGAGAGTGCATTGGGAAGTCAAATAGCAAACAGTATTGACATTCTGATTGAAAAATTACGCAAGGATCAGTCTCCCGATGGATCATGGAGCTATCCCTTTGAAACAGGGATTGCTACGGATGCCTATATGATTATCTTATTGCGTACTTTAGAAATAAATGATGAAGTCCTCATTCAGGAACTTAGTGAAAGGCTATTAAGCAAACAGGAAGAAAACGGGGCATGGAAGCTTTTTCATGATGAAGAAGATGGAAATGTTTCGGCTACCCTTGAAGCTTACTATGCACTTTTGTATGCCGGTCTTTATAAAAAAAGCGATACCAGGCTAATGGCCGCTAAAAATTTCATTTTATCAAAAGGCGGCTTAGAAAAAACAGGGATGTTTACACAAGTTCTTCTGACTTTAACAGGACAAATGAAATGGCCAGCGTTATTTCCTATTCCAATTGAGATTATCCTGCTGCCAATTTCGTTCCCGGTTAATTTTTATAGTTTTTCGGTATTTGGCAGAGCCAATCTGACTCCCATTATGATATTGGCCGAACGAAGGTTTCGAATAAAAACAGCAAAAAGCCCTGATCTAAGTGATTTGTTTATAGATAATAATGCTCAGCAAAGATTTTCTTTTCGCATGGAGGAATGGCGCTCACTTTTTTCCATATTGGAACAGGGAATAAAGAGTCTTGCAGGAATGCCTGAAAACCTCCATAAGAAGGCTGTTGAGAGGGCAAAACAATACATGCTTGAAAGAATTGAACCAGATGGCACTTTTTATAGCTATTTTAGCTGCACGTTTCTCATGATTTTTGCACTCTTATCTCTTGGGCATCAAAAAAGTGATCCGCTCATCCTTCGTGCTGTCAGAGGACTAATGTTAATGAAATGTGAAATCAATGGTTTTGCTCATATGCAATATACCACAGCAAATGTCTGGAATACATCCTTAATCGGGACGGCCTTACAGGAGGCTGGGGTCTCTTCTTCCGATTCTATGATTAAAAAAGCTAATCAATATTTACTCAAACGGCAGCAATTTAAATATGGAGACTGGGCTGTCCATAATCCAAACACCTTGCCCGGCGGATGGGGATTCTCTGATGTAAATACCATTAATCCTGATGTAGATGACACTACGGCAAGCCTTCGATCTATTGCAGTAAGAGTGCCAAATAGTACACGCTATCTTCAGGCCTGGGAAAGGGGAATACATTGGCTTTTTTCCATGCAAAACAATGATGGTGGCTGGCCGGCTTTTGAAAAAAATACAAATAGCAAGCTTTTGCAGCTTCTTCCAATAGAAAAGGGAGAGTATTTACTGGCCGATCCAAGCTCTGTAGATTTGACGGGCAGGACACTACAATTTCTTGGATCCTATACGAATCTATCTAAAAACTCTTCATCTGTTTGGTCGGGAATGCAATGGATATTCAAGCAACAGGAAAAAAACGGCTCCTGGTATGGCAGATGGGGAATTTGTTATATTTATGGCACCTGGGGTGCGCTGACAGGTCTGAAAGCGACAGGAGCAGATTCCAGCCATCTATCGATAAAAAAAGCGACAGCATGGCTGCACGCCATCCAAAATGAGGACGGCGGATGGGGGGAATCCTGCCGAAGTGATATCGCTAAGACCTATGTCCCACTTGGAACCAGTACGTTAACCCATACAGCGTGGGCATTGGATGCACTCATATCAGTTGCCGATAGGCCCTCAGCCAAAATGAAGAAAGCAGTGGAGTTCCTGATAGTTAATTTAAATAAAAAGGACTGGACTACCGATTATCCTAAGGGTCAGGGAATGGCTGGCGGACTGTATATCCACTATCACAGCTACAGATATATTTTTCCATTACTTGCTCTTGCACATTACCGTAATAAATTTAATGTGGAATAAGAAATATATGGTAATATGTTGGCAGGGGTGAGAGAAATGATTATTAGACCAATAGAAGTAAGAGATGCAGAAACCTTTCTTGAGCTGGGGAAAAGAGTAGAAGATTCAGGTTTTATGCTTTTTGAGCCAGGTGAAAAAACAAGAACAGTGGATGAACAGAGAAGAATTATTGAAAGAATTATACCAGATAAAAAGTCCACTATCCTTGTAGCGGAAGAAGAAAACACGCTTATTGGTTATTTGCAGGCAATGGGAAGCAATATTAAGCGGATAAGGCATTCTGCCCATTTAGCACTGGGTGTAGTGGAGCAATATCGAGGAAAGGGAATAGGCACCCAGCTATTTGAGGAGTTGTTTAAATGGGCGAAGGAAACGGAAATTTCCCGACTCGAATTAACCGTAATAAAACACAATTTTAAAGCATTCAATTTATATCGAAACATGGGATTTGTTTTGGAAGGCGAAAAAGTGAATTCATTAATCATTAACGGGGAACCTGTTAACGAGTACTATTTATATAAGCTTTTATAGAGAGTGTCTAAGGGCATTCTTACTTGTCGACAAAAGGAGGTTCGGATGCTTTATTCTGAACCCCCTTTTTTGATTTATATTGTGATTTCCTATCGGTATATACAATTCTTATTCACGGATTCAAGATTATTACTAGGTCCAGCCATGTCTATCTTTTTTAAGATTAAGTGAATGATTTTGTTGTAAATTTAGAATATTTTGAATAAAAGTTGAATTATCTTTTAAAGATTGTATAATTAAAATTAAATACATACCAACCGGTTAGTAGAGGGAATTCACATTGAGGAGGGGAAGGATGAGACTTTCAGAAAAGACAGCTATTGTTACTGGAGGATCAAGCGGCATTGGACGCGCGGCAGCATTACGATTTGCCAGTGAAGGTGCCAATGTGGTTGTGGCAGATGTTAATCAGGAGGGCGGGGAAGAAACAGTAAAGCTGGTATCCCAGAATGGAGGAACAGCATTATTTGTTAAAACAGATGTTTCCAAAGCCGATGAGATCCAACAGATGATAGAAACAGCAGTTGAAAACTTTGGGGAACTTAATATTCTTTTTAATAATGCTGGAATTGGACATCCCGCCGTCAAGAGTACTGAACTTGAAGAAGAGGATTGGGACCGGGTAATAAACATCAACTTAAAAAGCGTTTATCTTGGAATCAAATATGCTATACCGCATCTGGCTAAAGCCGGCGGCGGAGCCATCGTCAATACTTCTAGCTTGCTAGGAATAAAAGGTCAGAAGTATTTGGCTGCGTATAATGCTTCAAAGGCAGGAGTTATTCTTTTAACCAAAAATGCCGCGGTTGAATACGGAAAGCATAATATTCGCGTAAATGCGATTGCCCCTGGAGTAATTGATACGAAAATCATCGATGGATGGAAAAACGATGAGCGGAAATGGCCAATCATTTCACGTGCTAACGCCCTTGCAAGAATTGGGACCCCAGAGGAAGTAGCAAACGCAGTATTATTCCTGGCCTCGGATGAAGCATCCTTTATAACAGGAGCTACCCTTTCTGTCGATGGAGGCGGACTTACTTTTTAAAAAATAAGCTGGAGGAATTTCTATGAGTGAGAAAAAAAACTGGCTGGCCCAATATCCTGACTCCATTGAATCGACCATTACCATTCCAGAAAAATCATTACCACAAATTCTATTAGAAACAGCTAAAACCTATCCACAGCATAATGCTCTCTCATTTTATGGAAAGAAAACTACCTATGAGCAATTATCCCAATTAGTAAGTCACTTTGCTTCAGCTCTGCAGTCAAGAGGAGTTCAAAAAGGGGACCGTGTTGCCATCATGCTTCCCAATTGTCCTCAATATGTCACATCCTACTACGGAGTACTAACTGCTGGAGCCATAGTAACTCAGGTAAATCCAATGTCTGTAGAACGTGAGCTTGAATATATTTTAAAAGATTCCGGTGCGGAAACTATTGTGGTTTTGGAAGCGCTTTATCCGAAAGTAAAGCACATACAGCCCTCCACCTCTTTGAAAAATATTATTGTCGTTAGCTTGCAGTCCTCTGTCCAAAGTGTAGAGCCTGACACTTCCTTTGATGCTTTTTTTGCAGAAAGCACTGGGGGTGCAAGGCCTGTAACGATTGATACTATAAACGATGCTGCTGTTCTTCAATATACAGGGGGGACAACAGGAAGATCCAAGGGAGCCATGCTGACACACCGGAATATCCTGGCCAATGTCATTCAATCCTATGAGTTTTTTAAATTTGATATTGATAAAGGACAGGAACGTTATTTAACCGTTATTCCTTTATTTCATGTATTTGGAATGACATCCTGTATGAATCTTTCCATCTACACAGGTTCAGAATCAATCATGCTTCCCCGTTTTGATCTGGAAGAGGTTCTCAACACAATTAAGAATGAACAGCCAACGGTTTTTCCAGGTGTGCCAACGATGTATGTTGCTATTACTAATCATCCAAAAGCGGAAGAATACGGGATTAATAGTATCGAAGTTTGCAACAGTGGAAGCGCACCGATGCCAGTCGAGCTTCTAAGAGAGTTTGAAAGGAAAACAGGCTCCAAGATTCTTGAGGGATACGGACTTTCCGAAGCCTCCCCGACAACCCACTGTAATCCGACCTTCGCGGAGAGGAAACCGGGCAGTGTCGGTATAGGCATGCCTTCAACTGAATACAAAATTGTCGATTTGGGAGAAGGATCGGAAGAAATGCCAGTTGGGGAACTTGGAGAGGTTGTTATAAAAGGACCTCAGATCATGAAGGGCTATTGGAATATGCCTGAAGAAACAGCGAATACTCTCCGGGATGGCTGGCTTTATACCGGGGACATTGGAAGAGTAGACGAAGACGGGTACCTTTACATTGTCGACCGAAAGAAAGATATGATTATTGCCAGCGGTTATAATATTTATCCTCGGGACATTGAAGAAGTTCTATATGAGCATCCGGCAGTACAGGAAGCAGTAGTAATTGGAATCCCGGATAAGTATCGGGGCGAAGGAGTAAAAGCGATCTTGGTCCTTAAATCCGGAAAAGACGCCAATGAGGATGAAATTAAGGCCTATTGCCGTGAGAATCTTGCAGCTTACAAGGTTCCTAATGTTGTAGAATTCCGTGATCAGCTGCCAAAAACAGCTGTTGGAAAAATTTTAAGAAGAGCCTTAAGAGATGAAGCGTTGAAAATATAGAAATAGATTTGCCCGGATAAAGACAGGGGGTAAAGTATGGTATAATTCATGTGATTTTAGTGGGATTGCGAGGACATAAAATGAAGACAAAAATTACCGAACACAGCATCAAATTATTTGAAAAACGTGGATTCAGTGATACCTCCATACAGGATATTGTTGATTCGCTCGGAGTAACAAAAGGAACTTTTTATTATTATTTTTCAAGCAAAGAAGAATTACTTATGAATATCCACCTTGGCTATATAGACGGGCTCCTTAACCGTCAGGAGGAAATTCTCAAGGATTCCAAATTAAACAATAAAGAAAAGCTTTTTGAAATTGTATATATGTTAATTGGAAGTATTAAAAGCAAGGGAACAAGCGCCAAAATCTTCTTCAGGGAGATGCGCCATTTGAGCGAGGAGCGTCTTGTCCAAATTCTCGATAAACGTGATCGGTTCCGTTTAAATGTTGAATGTGTTGTCAGGGATGGTATTGAAAATGGTGAATTCCGTCCAGATTTAAATGCAACCATTGTTACTTTCGGAATTCTAGGCGTTGTAAATTGGAGCTATCAGTGGTTCAATCCAAACGGGGCAGCTACCGACAGGGAAGTGGCTGAAATCTTTGTAGAAATGATTCTACGGGGAATCGAACAATAGAAAAAAAGGCTTTTTTCAGCCTTTTTCTAAAATAACATACCAACCGGTTAGTATACAAGGAGATGAATGAATTGGCTAAAGTGAAAAATATAGCAGTAATAGGGGCCGGCCAAATGGGGCACCAAATTGCCATGCTTTGTGCCCTAGGCGGCTATGAAACAACAATTCAGGACCTGCAGGAAGAAGCATTAAAAAAAGCTTCAGCCACTCTTGATGGAATTATGGATAAGTGGGTTTCCAAAGGGAAAATTGCCGAGGACCAGAAGTTGTCAGCGTTTGAACGTTTAAATTTTACTCAAAGTCTGGAAGATGCCACGGGGAATGCTGACTTTATCATCGAGGCTGTTGTTGAAAAGCTGGAGGTAAAAAAAGAAGTATTTTCAAAGCTGGAACGGCTGGCGCCTTCTCATGCGATTTTTGCAACCAATAGTTCAACAATTGTGAATAGCTTGCTTGCAGGAGAAACAAGCAGGGCCGATAAAGTCGTAAATATGCATTTCTTTTTCCCACCGCTTGTTATGGACTGTGTTGAGGTAGTTATGAGTGAGCAAACTTCCGAGGAAACAGCACAATTAACCATGGATGTTTGCCGAAAGATTAATCGGAGTGCATTTTTGCTAAAAAAAGAAATATCCGGATTCGTAGCAAACCGAATTTTAGGTGCGCTTCAGCGAGAAGCGGTTTCCTTATATGAGAAGGGAATAGCGGATTACAAAGATATTGATCAGATTTGCAGAAAAGCTCTTGGTCACCCGATTGGTCCTTTTGAATTGATGGACCTTTCAGGTATTGACGTAGGCTATTTTGTTTCAGAGCAGCGTTATAGAGAAACAGGAAATCCAGCCGACAAGCCATTTACATGTATCGAGGAAAAAGTGAAGCTGGGACATCTTGGCCGTAAAACCGGTAAAGGCTGGTATGAATATAAAACAGAACCGGTGAAGCAATAGGAATGAGGGATAACAAAATGCACGAAATTCAAGTAACCGTCCGATTTTGCGAAACAGATGCACTAGGGCATGTCAACAATACCAGTTATTTTATTTATTTGGAAGAAGCACGAATCAAGTTTTTCGAGGCTTTAGGTTTTAGCATGGGAATTGACGACTGGAAGTTCATCATGGCGTCTACCAAATGTGATTTCATCAGCCAGGGTTATTTCAATCAAACTTTAACAATCAAAACCTATGTTTCCCGTATAGGAACAAAAAGCTTCCAGATTGAGCATGATATTTTATGTGCTCAAACGGGGGAGCTGATTGCCAGGGGCAATGTTGTTATTGTTTACTTTGATTTTAAAAAACAACAAAGCGAAGCATTGCCGGAATTACTAAAGGAAGAGCTAAAAAGCTACCAGGTGCATTGCTAAATTACTGAATATTAGGAAATTGGCAAAAGGCTACGGCTGATTAATGGATAAATTTCCAAAGCAAATTGGCTGAAAAAAAGCAATACAGCGGATAAATCTAGTTAATCGGCGGAAAAGAGATCTAATTTGGCGGATATAACCGAGTTTCAAATTTAAGAAAACGAAGGGAGGAGAAAGAATGAGATTTTCAGATACAATCGCATTGGTTACAGGTGCAGGCAGCGGGATAGGAAAAGCAACGGCCATCCAGCTTGCAAATGAAGGTGCTAAGGTTATTCTTGTTGGCCGAACACGGTCTAAGCTAGAAACAGTTGCCCGAGAAATTAATGCGGACAAGAAAATCCCTACTGCTGAAATTTTTTCCGCAGATGTAACGGATGAAGATGATGTGCAGGAACTTAAGGAATATGTGAACCAGAATTACGGTGATTTGCATGTATTGGTCAATAATGCCGGAGGTTCAGTTCATTCCAAAATTATGGATACCTCCGCTAAGGATTGGGACTATGTACAAAAGACGAATTTGAAAAGCGTTTTTCTTGTATCAAAGTTACTCGGCGGACTTATGGCGGATGCAGCCCAGAAAGAAGAGGGTCAACCGCATCCTCGAGCAATTGTGAATGTCGCCTCCCTTTCAGGTCATCAGGCTGGGGCACATATACCACACTATAGCTCAGCCAAAGCAGGAGTTATTAATTTTACAAGGGCACTTGCATTGGAATTATCACCGTACGGAATAAGAGCCAATTCTGTTTCCCCAGGTTTCGTGGACACTCCGTTAACGGAAGAAGGGCTGCAAAACGAACAATTTGTGAAAGCCATAAGAAGAAATACAGCCCTCAGGCGTGTTGGCAAGCCGGAGGAAGTGGCAAATGTTATTACGTTTGCCGCATCTCGTGAAGCTTCCTATATGACCGGTTCAGATATTCTGGTCGATGGCGGCTGGCTTATTATGTAAAAGAGAGAGGAGAATTAAGATGTCAGATCAACACTTGCTTATCAATCAAAAGGGGGCAGTTCTATCCCTAACCTTAAACAGGCCTGAAAGCTTAAACGCTTTTAGCCCTGATATGATTCTTGGACTAACAGCGGCCATTAAAGAGGCTCAGCAGAATCCTGAAATCAGAGTTATTGTCCTTTCTGGTTCCGGCCGTTCCTTCAGTGCCGGAGGAGACGTTAAATCTATGGGCCAGGCAAATGCAGTTGGTGTTTATGAGCATATCGGAAGGCTTAACGAATGTATCCTTACCATGAAGGAAACAGAGAAGCCTATCATTGCTGCTGTTCATGGTTTTGCTGCAGGAGCCGGATTTAACCTGGCATTAGCCTGTGATTTAATTATTGCCGCAGATAACAGCCAGTTTGCGCTAAGCTTTTCTCAGGTTGGTCTGATTTCAGATGGAGGGGGTTCTTATTTTGTTCCTCGGCTTGTCGGACCGCATCTGGCCAAGCAATTCCTTTTCAGCGCTGAGCCAATTCCTGCTGAAAGGCTGTACAATCTGGGCGTCGTTAACTACCTAGTTCCTCTAGAAAGGCTTCAAGAGGAAACCCAGAACATAGCTGAAAAATTTGCTGCTGGTCCTAGCAGGGCTTATGGAATGATTAAAAAACTAGTAGATCACTCCTTAAATGCCACTTTAGATGAGATTCTTGAACAGGAACGAATTACCCAAACCATGATGGTAACAACAGAAGACCATAAGGAAGGCATAACCGCCTTTAAGGAAAAAAGAAAACCGAATTTCACAGGGCGGTAAGGAGATAGAAAATGAAAGCTATTCAGCTCGATAAATACGGTGGGCCAGAGGTTCTCCAGCTAATAGAAAAAGATAAGCCGGTACCAAAAGGTACTGAAGTATTAATAGAAATAAAAGCAATAGGCGTCAATTTCGCCGATACTGCAAGACGCGAAGGCCAGTATGTCGTTAAAACTCCACTTCCTTTTATACCCGGTGCAGAAGTTGCGGGTGTAGTAACAGAGGTAGGGGAAAACGTTACAACTGTAAAACCCGGTACAAGGGTAGTAACACTGATAGAGTCTGGCGGATACGCCGAATACGCGTTAGCAGACAGCAGAGGGCTTATTCCGCTGCCAGATGGAATGGATTTTGAAAATGCAGCAGCTCTTCCTCTTCAAGGTTTAAGTGCCTATCATATTTTAAAAACTATGGGCCGGCTGGAGGAAGGCGAAAGCGTTCTTGTTCACGCTGCTGCCGGCGGAGTCGGAACACTTGCAGTCCAGCTTGCCAAGTTAATGGGGGCAGGAAAAGTAATCGCTACAGCAAGCTCTTCGGAAAAACTAAAGCTAGCCAGTGAAATGGGTGCGGATGTCGTCGTTAATTACACCGAAGATGGATGGGAGAAACAAGTTCTCGAAGCTACAGACGGAAAAGGAGTAAATGTTGCACTTGAGATGGCAGGCGGAGATGTTTTTCAAAAAACATTGAAATGCCTGGCGACCTTTGGCCGGCTTGTCATTTATGGTGTGGCAAGCGGAGAACAGGCCAACTTTTATCCTTCATCACTCATGGCCAGGAACCAGTCAGTAATCGGATTTTTTCTCCCTCAGATCATGAGGAAACCGGAAGTAATCCATTTAAGTATGAAGGAAATGCTGACATATCTGTCACAAGGAAAATTAAAACTTACAATTGGCGGAGTTTACTCGCTTGAACAGGCTGCAGAGGTTCACAGACTCCTCCAATCACGACAGACAAAAGGAAAGCTGATATTGAAGCCTTAAAAACTATTAAATTTTGTACTTGGAAGATATCTATCAAGGTCTAACTCGATTGATTCCATAAGAATTGTCCCCCCAAATTTGGTTTCGAGGACAAATCTCATACGGATACCATATGAATTGTCCCTGAGCAGGGCATTCGAGGACAAATCTTTTACAAGAGGGGTCCAATAGAACAAGGTTGGATGGAGTCCTATCTAAAATTTCTATAAATTATTGGGAGGCTTCCCATCGTGCCGCAGGTTCGCACGCAGATTATGGAACAATTCACACGAAACTTTGAAAGCCGCCAAACTTATAGAAATCTGTAAGTCTGGCTTTCTAATAAAAAAATATCAGGGTGGTGCTTATTCATGACAACAATCAATACTGTAACAGGGCCTATTTCAGTGGACCAATTGGGAAAAACTTTGATTCACGAACATTTTATTTTTGGCTATCCAGGTTTCCAGGGGGATGTAACTCTTGGCGGATTTCATGAAGGAGAAGCATTAGCGGAAGCAGTCAAAATTGCCAGGCAAATCCAAAGCTTTGGAGTGCAGACGGTCGTTGATCCTACACCTAATGAATGTGGAAGAAACCCTGAGTTTCTAAAGAAAATCAGCGAAGAAACAGGACTTCAGATCATTTGCGCCACAGGCTACTATTATGAAGGCGAAGGTGCAACGCCTTATTTTAAATTCCGCCAGGCTTTGGGTACAGCTGAGGAAGAAATCTACGAAATGTTTATTAAGGAGATTAATGAAGGGATAGCCGGAACCGGAATTAAACCGGGGGTCATTAAGCTGGCATCCAGTAAAGATAAAATTACTCCTTATGAACAAATGTTTTTCCGCGCAGGGGCTAGAGCTCAAAAGGAAACAGGCGTTGTGATCTTGACTCATACCCAAGAAGGAACAATGGGACCAGAACAAGCAAGGTTCCTGATTGAACATGGAGCAGATCCTTCTAAAATTATTATTGGACATATGTGCGGCAATACAAATCCAGAATACCACAAAGAAACAATGGATCAGGGAGTAAGAATTGGTTTTGATCGCTTTGGTATTCAGGGAATGGTAGGCGCGCCGTTTGACCAGGAAAGAGTTCAGGTCCTTCTTGCTCTGTTAAATGAAGGCTACGAGGATCAAATCATGCTGGCTCATGATACTGTTAATATCTGGCTCGGCCGCCCTCCAGTAATGAATGAACAATTAACAAAAATAATGGAAAACTGGCAGCCAACTCATATTTTCACCAATATCCTTCCTCAGCTGAGGGAAAACGGTGTGACTGAAAAGCAAATCGATAAGATGATTGGCGAAAATGCAAAAGCACTTTTTTTAGGAGCACCAGCAAAAGTAGTTTTATAGGAATTTAGACCATTTTCATCCGGGGACCACGACCCTTGTCCCCAAATAAAAAAGAATGTTGGCCTAAAACCCTATATATGAACATAAAAAAAGGGGTGAGGTCTTATTCAGAGGATCATAACACTGACAATGGATACACCTTTTTCAGAAGGAATTGTAAATGCCTTTGCTGTAATAGGTGAAACAGCAACTCTTGTAGATGCGGGGAATCCAGGAAGGAAATCCTTTAATCAACTGAAATCTCAGTTAAAAGAACATGGACTTACTTTTAAAGACTTTGACAGTCTTGTTTTAACACATATGCACACAGATCATTCCGGCGGTGTCATGTACATTCAGGAGGAAGCAGAACTTCCTGTTTATGTTCATGAACTTGCCGACCCAGTGGTGACAGGCGGTATAAATGAGTTTAACAGAATAAATGGCTTCTTTAATAACTTTCTTAAACAATGCGGTGCCGATCCATCAGAGCATCAGCATGCGAGAAGATATAAAGAAGAAATATGGAAGAATGTTCATTATTTAAAGGATGGAGACGATGTCCATATTGGGGGAGTTCCCTTCAGAGTTATCTATGTTCCAGGTCACAGCCAGACAGATATTCTGTTATGGAATCCTGAAGACGGTACAGCTTTTGTGGGAGACCATATTATTCCGGAATTATCCGTAAACGCTTTCATTGAACCGCCGCCACCTGGCCAGATGGACCGTCCTAAAACCTTGCTGCAGTATCGTGAATCTCTTAAACGAGTGAAGACTCTCCCTCTTAAAAACTGTTATTCGGGGCACGGAAAAACGTTTGGACAGCATGTGGAATTGATAGACCGAAGGTTTGCCGAGCATGATAAACGCTGCAGGCAAATCCATGAAATACTATCATCAGGCAGTAAAAGTATATACGAGATTTGTCTTGTTATGTATCCACGATTAAGAGACAAAATGATTTTCCTGGGCTTGTCACAAATCCAGGGTCATCTTGACTTAATGGAATTACGAGGGGAGGTGAAAAAAGAAACGATTGAAAGTGTCATGTTTTATAAACTAGTTTAGTTGATTTCCCTCTTAGCCCATGAAGAAGGAGTGGATGATAATGACACTAAAGGAATTGCTTGAGGTTAATATAGACAAATACGGTGAGTATCCATTTTTATATTACCGTGATAAGCAATACACAAATTTAGAAACAAAATTGTATGCAGATCAATTAGCCAGCGGACTGCAAAAAAGGCTTGGCATAGAAAAAGGAGACCGGGTAGTGGTTTGCATGCCAAACTGCCCGGAGGTTGTTTTTTCCTATCAGGGAATTACCAGGAGCGGCGCTGTAATTGTTCCTGTTATGTTCACCCTGCATCCTAAAGAAATTCATTACATTATTAAAAACAGTTCTGCGAAGGCTGTCATTTGTTCTGCGTATACAGCGGAACAGGTAAAAAAATCACTTGATGGCCTGGAACAGCAGCCTGCACTCATTGTAACTGATCTTCCCTCGGGTGAAGGAGTCCTTAACTTTTATGATTTGATGAAGGATGATACTTTGAAGGAAATGGAAGCAACTGACGAAGATACTGCGGTTATTCTTTACACCTCCGGTACAACCGGAAATCCTAAAGGCGTGCTATTAACCCATAAAAACCTCTACTCCAACGCCGTTAACTCCTCAGCACATAGCGGAGCAGAAAGCGGGATTACTATAGGAGTTCTGCCGCTTGCTCATGTTTACGGACTTACAATATCGAATGCCTGTTTTTTAACTGGAAGTTCTGTTGTAATCTTTTCAAAATTTGACCCCAAAGAAATATTTGAAGCAATTGAAAAATACAAGGTTAAGTCCTTCTCTGCTGTACCAGCCATGATCCATGCGATGCTTTCGTATCCTAAGGCCGGTGATTATGATACTTCATCACTTGAGTCTATTGGTTCAGGCTCTGCTCCTTTGCCTGTAGCGCTGCTTAATGAATTTAAGAACAGGTTCGGGGCTGTTGTGCTGGAGGGTTATGGTCTTTCCGAGGCTGCACCGGTAGTGACAGCACATAATAAGAATATTGAAATTAAGCCCGGCTCTGTTGGTATTCCCATACCGGGTGTAGAGATTAAAATTGTCGATGATCTGGGTGAAGAGGTTCCTGCTGGTGATGTTGGGGAGCTTATTGTCCGGGGAGACAACGTGACACCGGGTTATTATCAAAATGAAGAAGAATCCAAAAAGGTTTTACAAAATGGATGGTTACATACAGGAGACATGGCCAGGGTGGATGATGAAGGATACCTGTATATTGTAGACCGTAAAAAGGACCTGATTATCAGAGGCGGTTTTAATGTTTACCCGCGTGATATTGAAGAGCTTCTTAACGGTCATGAAAAAGTTTCAGAGGCAGCTGTGGTCGGCGTGCCTGATGAAAGAATGGGCGAGGAAATGGTCGCTTGCATCGTTAAAAAACCGGGATCAACAGTAACGGAGGAAGAGCTGATTCGTTTTTGCCAGGAACACCTTGCCAAAAATAAAACACCTAGAAGGGTTGTTTTTATGGACGCCCTTCCCCGCAATGGAGTTGGAAAAATATTAAAAACCCATCTAAGACAGACCGCTGCGGATATAGTAACCAATTAAATTCAAGGAGGAAGTGAAATATGGACCAAAGAACCATTTTAACGACAAGTAAAAGGGGACTGTTGGAGGATTCATTCCCCTTCCGTTTGTATCAAAAAGCAAAGAAGTTTGGTACTTGGAATCCCTCCGACATTGATTTTTCACAGGATCAAAAAGACTGGCAGAATTTAACCGCTGAGCAAAAGCATGATATTCTGCGCTTAATTTCCCAATTCCAGGCAGGTGAAGAAGCAGTAACTCTTGATTTGCTGCCGCTAATCATGACGATAGCTAAAGAAGGCAGGCTTGAGGAAGAAATGTTCCTTACCACCTTTTTATACGAGGAAGCAAAGCATACAGAATTCTTCAGGCTTGTATTGAATGCAATAGATGAGCGCGGGGACCTCTCCCATTTCCATACAGGTGCTTATAAAACGATTTTCTATGAAATTTTGCCGGCTGCAATGGAGCGCCTAGTAACGGACCAATCACCTGAAGCAATTGCAGAAGCCTCTGTTGTTTACAACATGTTTGTGGAAGGCGTTTTGGCGGAAACAGGTTATTATTCCTTCTATAAATCTCTTGAAGCAGACGGAATCATGCCAGGCCTGCTACAGGGAATCGGTTATCTGAAAAAGGATGAATCAAGGCATATCGGTTACGGTACATTCTTGCTGCAGCGGCTGATTTGTGAGCACCCACATTTATATGATTTTGTTGAAGCCAAAATGCAAGAACTGACTCCGCTGGCAATTCGGCTTAATCAGGAAGGTTTTGCCGGCAAAGATGTCAGTGAGTTTGGCCATTTACTTGAGGATACAATGAACTTTACACTTCGCCAGCTTTCTGTGCGCATGGATATTCTTTCACGGGCAAGAGGCAAAAAGATAGAAGAGATTTACAGATTTACAGAAAGCGAGCTTGGTGTTCTTTAAAATTTTATAAGAGGAGGAATTGAAATGACAGTACAAGTGGATGTAAGAACCTTTCCGTTATTTATTAACGGAACATGGGAGCCGGCATCAAACGGCGAAACGTTTGATGTTTTAAACCCCGCTACAGGCGAACTTGTAGCTAGAGTGGCTAAGGGAACAGAAGAGGATGTCAATAAAGCAGTTGAAGCTGCAAGAAATGCTTTTGACAACACCGATTGGAAGAACATGAAGCCAAAGGATAGATCAAAGGTTCTTTATGCCATTTCCTATCAAATTGCTGCACACGCAGAAGAACTTGCCTATCTAGAAGCTATTAGCTCCGGCGGAACAGTTCGAAGACTGGGTGGTAATGATATTTTGCAGATGGTTGATCTATTTCAGACTCTTGCAAAGTTTGTTGAAGAGTATCCATTTTCGGAAACGCTTCCAAGTCCGCCATTTCCTGGACCGGCCCATAACTTTATTTGGAGAGAACCAATTGGAGTTTGTGCTGCCATAACTCCCTGGAACCTTCCAATGGTTATTGCTACCTGGAAGATCGCTCCGGCACTCGCTATGGGTAACACAGTGGTGGTTAAGCCAGCAAGCTATACACCACTTTCTACATTGAAACTTGCTGAAATCATTTCACAGGTTGTTCCTCCTGGAGTCATTAATGTAGTGACCGGGCCAGGTGCTGAAGTAGGCGAAACTCTAGTAAAACATCCGAAGGTAGATAAGGTTGCATTTACTGGTTCTACTGATGTAGGACGCCGTGTTATGAAGCTTGCTGCTGATACTATTAAAAATACAACCTTGGAGCTTGGCGGAAAGTCTCCAAATATCATTCTTGAAGATGCGGATTTAAGCCTTGCTATTCCTGGAAGCCTATTTGGGGTATTTCTGCATTCCGGACAACTTTGTGAGTCTGGAACAAGATTATTCGTTCCGGATCATCTGCATGACGCTGTCGTAGAGCAGCTTGTAAAGCTGGCAGGAAAAATTAAGCTTGGAAATCCACTAGATCCTGCTACAGATGTTGGTCCTGTTATTTCAAAAAAGCAAAAGGAAACCATCCTTTCCTATATAGAAACGGGTAAGGCAGAAGGTGCAACTCTAGTTTGCGGCGGGAAAGAAGCAGTGGTTGCTGGCTGTGAAAATGGCCATTTCGTTGAACCGACTATTTTTACAAATGTAACAAATGATATGAAAATTGCCCGTGAGGAAATTTTTGGACCTGTATTATCAATTATCCGGTATAAGGATGTTGATGAAGCAATCCGACTTGCAAATGACACCATTTATGGACTGGCAGCGGGAGTATGGACACGTGATGTTAACAAAGCATACGAGGTAGCCCGCAAGCTGCAGGCCGGTGTTGTCTGGATTAACGACTGGCATATGCTTCGTAATGATGCACCGTTTGGCGGATATAAGCAAAGCGGTATTGGACGTGAAATGGGCAAGCATTCTCTTGATGCTTATACACAGGTTAAGCATGTCCATACTTCCATGGTTCCTGAAATTCATAAGCGCAACTGGTACGGCCTATTGTTTTCCAATACTAATGAATAAAAAAATTATATCGAGGTGAAGAGGATGCAAACGACAACTTTATCACAATTTATGCTTCGTTCTGCTATCTATAGCGGATCGAATTCAAGGGCACTCGTACCAGATTTATTTAAAGGACTTGGGGCAAAGAGAGTCGTACTATTCAGTGACCGCGGACTGGAAAAAGCAGGAGTAGTTGAAAAAGTAGCTCAGATTTTCGAATTAACTTCTCATGGTTCAGGCCCTGAGCTGGCTGGAGTTTATTTGGATATTTCACAGGATGCGGAAAGCCGTAGTGTTAATGAGGCTGTCAGATATGCCAGAGAAGTAGGAGCTGACGGACTTTTAGCTGTCGGTGGGGGCAGTGTGCTTGATACTGTAAAAGGTGTGAAGTATGCCCTTTATAATGGCCTTTCCGATATCAAGGACGCAATTCCTGGCGGTTTCCGCTTTGAACAGTTCCCTAAGGCACAATTTATGGAAATTCCTCATATCGCAGTTCCAACTACTGCTGGAACAGGTTCAGAGGTTTCACCAATCGCTGTTATTTTTAATGAAGATATCCAAATGAAAGGCAATATTATCAATCCGTTTATCAGTGCAGATATTGCTGTTTTAGATCCTGACCTTACGGTAGGTCTTCCACCGGCAATTACTGCATTTACAGGGTTTGATGCTTTAACACATGCAATTGAAGCTTTGGCATCTCCAAGTGCAACTGCTTTAACAGATGCCCATGCCCTCCATGCTATTCGCCTGATTGAAAAAAATCTTCCCCTTGCTGTGGAGGATGGTTCGAATGTAAATGCCCGAATGGAAATGCTCCAGGCAAGTTTAATGGGAATTACTGCGTTTAGCTTTGCTTTAAATGCAATTCCAGTCCATAATTTTGCCCATGCATATGGAGCATTGTTCCGTATTCCACATGGATTGGCCAACGCAGTCTTCCTGCCAGTTGTCATGGAATATGTACCTGATCTTTATCTGCCAAAAGTTGCTGAACTAGCTGAAGCACTTCGTGTAGATACGAATGCAGCTGACGAGCCGCGTACAGTTTTAGCGAAGGTGGTTGAAAAGCTGCGCCTGCTTCAGCATAAAACAGGCCTCCCTGAGGATTTTGCACAGTACAATCTTTCAGAAGAGGATCTTGAAAGGGCAGCAGCAGCTGTTGCAAAGGACCCTGCTTCGGTTTCCTTCCCAATGCCTAAGGAGCTTATCCATGCGGTTGGCCAGAAGGTAGTGCCTTTAACTGTAAAATAAATGTAAATGAAGCGGACTCAATTTTAGCTTTTTGAGTCCGTTTTCCTATTACTTATAAACATAATAATATTATGTCAACTAGGAGATGAAGAACCAAATGATGAATTTTTCTTTTACAGAAGAACAGGAGCTTTTAAGAAAGACAGTTAGAAGTTTTGTAGATAAAGAGATAATGCCATATATCAAAGAGTGGGATGAGAATCATCAATTTGAGCCTCATATTTTAAAAAGGCTTTCCGAGCTAGGGCTAATGGGTGTGTGTATTCCTGAGCAGTATGGCGGCAGCGGTATGGATTATAATTCCCTTGCTATCGTTTGTGAAGAGCTGGAAAGAGGAGATACTGCCTTCCGGACTGCAGTTTCCGTTCATACAGGTCTCAATAGTATGACTCTCCTGCAATGGGGAACGGAGGAGCAAAAACGTAAATACCTGATTCCGCAGGCAAAGGGTGACAAGGTTGCAGCCTACGGATTAACCGAACCAAATGCAGGATCTGATGTGGCAGCCATGCAGACGACAGCTGTGGACAAGGGTGATCACTATTTATTAAATGGCTCTAAGACCTGGATATCCCTCTGTGATGTGGCTGACCATTTTCTTGTTTTTGCCTATACAGATAAGAGTAAAAAGCATAACGGAATATCCGCCTTTATTGTAGAAAGAACCTGGGAAGGCTTTTCATCTAAAGCGATAAAAGGGAAGCTTGGAATTCGTGCAGGAAATACAGGAGAACTCTTTTTTGATAATATTAGAGTTCCGAAGGAGAATCTCCTTGGACAGGAAGGCGAAGGTTTTAAAATTGCGATGTCAGCTTTGGATAACGGAAGATTCACTGTTGCAGCAGGGGCTTGCGGAACGATCATGGCAAGCCTTGAGGCAAGTCTAAAGTACTGCCATGAACGAAGTACTTTTGGCAAGGAAATCGGCCGCCACCAGCTTGTTCAGCAGATGATTGCCAAAATGGAGGCAGGCCTCCAGGTGTCCCGCCTGCTGGTGTATCGAGCTGGCTGGCTGAAAAATGAGGGAAAGCGATGCACTAGGGAAACCTCGCTCGCAAAATGGCAGTCCTGTGATTATGCCTATGAAGCGGCAAATGATGCTGTTCAAATACATGGCGCCTATGGATTTTCAAATGAGTATCCAGTGGAAAGATACTTAAGAAACGCAAAAGCTCCGGTAATCTATGAAGGAACACGTGAGATCCATACGGTAATGCAGGGCGAGTATGCCTTAGGTTACCGAACAGATAAGCCATTATCTAAAACACTGCCAGCCTGGCCATTTGAACCTGCTGTAGAGGAATCGCTTAAATAAAAAAATAGTCCTCCCAAAATATGAGGGAGGACTATCCTATTATTTTTCAAAAAATAATTCAAAAAACTTGTTTTTTCTGAAATTTCGGAATAGAATTAAACTAACATACCTACCGGTTGGTATGTACCGGATATTTATTTAATATACTTTTTATAGTAAAAAACTAGATTACCAGACAAAGAATGGAGTGAAAGGTATGGATTTAAGGCTGACTGATGAGCAAAAAATGGTTCAAAAAACGATTCGCAGATTTGTAGAAAAAGAACTTATTCCGCTTGAAAACGATGTTCTAAGAAATGAAAGAGAAGGAAAACCAAGCCTTCCGCCGGGAAAATTAAAAGAACTTCAGCTTAAAGCAAAGGAAGCCGGTTTCTGGGGCATTAACACACCTGAAGAATATGGCGGTGCGGAACTTGGCCAAATGATGATGGCCATTGTTTTAATGGAAGTTTCTAAAACGTTTGTACCTTTCACATTTGGGGGTTCAGCCGATAATATTCTTTACTATGGTAATGAAGAGCAGAAGCAAAAATATTTAATTCCAACCATTAACGGCGAGAAAAAATCCTGTTTTGCAATGACAGAGCCTGGTGCTGGATCTGATACACAAAACATTAAAATGACAGCAGTAAAAGACGGCAATGAATGGGTCCTAAACGGCGAGAAAACGTTTATTACTGGCGGTAATGAAGCCGATTTCGTAATGGTTATTGCCATTACTGATAAAGAAAGACATCAGGAAACGAGAGGCCGTGAAGGTGTAACCTGCTTTATCGCAGACAGGGATATGGGCTGGAAATCGGAGTATATACATACGATGGGAGAATGGGGCCCAGCCGGACTAGTATTTGATAATGTGCGAGTGCCTGAGGAGAACATTCTTGGTGAATTGCACAAAGGCTATAATTTAGGCCTTGAATGGATTGGATTCGCTCGTTGGATCGTTGGAGCGAGAGCAGTAGGTTCTGCTGAGCGACTATTGCAAATGGCCATTGATTATTCTAAAGAACGTGTAACTTTTGGTAAACCGATTGCTGAACGCCAGGCTATTCAATGGCAAATTGCTGACTCTGCAGTAGAAATCGAAGCTGCCAGATGGCTCGTTTTAAATGCCGCGTTCACTCTTGATGCTGGTGAAGATAATCGCCACCTGGCTTCAATGGCGAAATTATATGGCTCCAACATGGGTAACCGCGTAGTTGACCGCGTGCTGCAAATTCATGGGGGAATGGGTTATACAAGAGAATTGCCAATTGAAAGATGGTACCGTGAAGCAAGACTCTGGAGAATATACGATGGAACGGATGAAATTCAACGCATGATTATTGCTAGAAACCTTATTAAAGGACATGTCAAAGTAGGCCAATATATTTAAAAAAATGTAAGCGATAACAGAATTTATAAGGAGGTAATCTAATGACAGGCAGATTTGAGGGAAGAGTTGCATTCGTAACAGGAGGCAGCCGCGGTATTGGAAAAGGAATCGTTGAGCGTTTTGCTGAGGAAGGCGCTAAGGTAGCTTTCATTGATTTAAATGAAGAGGCACTCGCCGAAACTACAAATGAACTTCGTGATAAAGGCTATGAAGTATTTTCAAAAGTTGCTAACGTTACAGATGCAGAACAGGTTGAGCAGGCTGTAAAAGAAGTTAACGACACTTGGGGATCTGTTGATATTCTTGTAAATAATGCAGGAGTCATCCGTGATAATCTTCTTTTTAAAATGACAGATTCAGACTGGCAAACGGTAATGGATGTCCATTTAAAAGGTTCCTTTAACTCAGCCCGTTCCGTACAAAAATATATGGTAGAGCAAAAATACGGAAGAATCATTAATATATCTTCTACTTCTGCCTTGGGAAATCGTGGTCAGGCTAACTATGCTGCGGCTAAAGCTGGTTTACAAGGCTTTACAAAAACACTTGCAATTGAACTTGGCAGATATGGTATTACTGCTAATTCCGTTGCCCCGGGTTTTATTGAAACGGAAATGACAAAAGAAACTGCAGCCCGAATCGGAATTCCGTTTGATGAGCTGATCAAACACAGTGTCTCCAATATTCCTGTTGGCCGAAGCGGCAAACCAGCTGATATTGCCAATGCAGTTGCATTCTTTGCAGACGAAAAATCTTCCTTTGTAAACGGCCAGGTTATCTATGTCGCTGGCGGTCCAAAAGCTTAATTCTAAAAAAATGGGGTGTGGAAGAATTGTTCAAGCATTTGATAGGCAAGCAATCTGCTAAAGTGAAAAACTCAGTTGAACGAGGTGCGGTTAAAAAATTTGCCGAATCTATCGGCGATATTCATCCTATTTATCTTGATGAAGAAACTGGCCGTAATTCCAGATATAAAGGGAATATCGCACCACCAACCTTTCCCAGGGTTTTTGATTACGGAACAATTGAAGATCTTAACCTCCCTAATAAAGGGTTGATCCATGGAGAGCAAACCTTCCATTATGAAAGACCACTGTTGGTAGGCGAAGATATTTATTGCTATTCCGAGGTTAAGAACTATTTTGAAAAAAAAGGAACGATGGGAGAAATGGGCTTCCTTGTTTTAGAAAGCTATGGAGAAGATACATCAGGACAGATTGTCTTTTCTTCTAAATCAACCGTTATTATTTCGGAAGCAGTAAGGAAGGTGTTGGTTCCATGATGACACTTCAGGAGATTCAAGTTGGCGATTCGCTGGAAGATATTCAATTGGAGCCGGTAGACAGAATTACTTTGATCAAATACGCCGGTGCTTCAGGCGATTTTAACCCAATTCATACAATTGATGAGGAAGCAAAAAAGGCCGGTCTGCCCGGTATCATTGCCCATGGTATGTGGACGATGGGCAACTTGTCAAAGCTGTTTACTCCTTATTACGAAGAGGGATTTATCCAGGATTACCAAATCCGCTTCAGAGGTATGGTTTTCTTAAACGATCAAATCACCCTTAAAGCAGAGCTGAAGGAAAAAGCGGCAAACCAGCTGAGTTTCCTAGTTAAAGCGGTAAACCAAAAAGGTGAAGACGTGATAAAAGGTGAGGTTGTTTATAAAAATTATGAAGATTAAGTAACTACAGATCACACTTAGTGATTTGGAATCTCTCTTTTCTAGTAAAGCAAAAAGCATTGCATAATTTACAAAAAATAGGTCTTATTCTACAAAAAGTCCCGCTTATTCTACTCAACATACTTTCTATTCTACAAAAATGGGGACGGATTTTACAAAACATCAAAAACCGTCCCCATTTTTGTTATTTGAAAACTTAACCCAAAGACCCGGCATATTTGCTGGGTTTATTGCTATCCATTAGAGGTGTTCTGGATGAAAGGAAAGACAGTGATTATAACAGGAGGAAGCAGTGGTATTGGCAAAGCGATGGCTAAAAAATTCCTTGAAAAAGGAGCAAATGTAGTCATTACTGGCCGAAACAAAGATAAACTAAGCCATGCTTCCGCAGAACTCGATCAAAATACCGGCAGGCTTCTAACAGTTGAGATGGATATAAGAAGCCCGGAGGATATAGAAAGAACGATACAGGAGACTAAAGCTCGATTTGGCAGCTTTAACACTCTAATAAACAATGCAGCCGGAAATTTTATCTGCCCGGCCGAGGATTTATCCCTCAATGGATGGAATGCGGTAATAAATATCGTATTAAATGGAACCTTTTATTTCAGCCAGGCTGCAGGAAAAGAGTGGATCGCAAACAAAGTGCAGGGGAGTATCATTAATATCCTGGCAACCTATGCCTGGACATCCGGACCTGGGGTCATCCATTCTGCCAGTGCCAAAGCGGGTGTTCTCGCCATGACTAGAACGCTGGCTGTTGAATGGGGCTACAAATATGGAATCCGTGTAAATGCTATTGCACCTGGACCAGTAGCGAATACAGGCGGGGCCGAACGGCTATGGGGATCAGAAGAAGCTTATCAGCGCACGGTTTCCTCCATACCTTTAAAAAGACTTGCTCTTCCAGAAGAGATTGCTAATGTAGCTTCTTTTTTAACTTCGGAAGAAGCTGCCTATATTAACGGGGATTGTATTACTGTGGATGGAGGCCAATGGCTGAATCGCAGGTCATTCTTATCCTGAAAATTTTAAAAAGGAGAGATAAAATTGACAGTTAAAGAATATAAGGCAAACTATAAACCTCCTGTTTTTCAAACAGTTGAGGAGGAGCGTCTTCATTTAAAGCAAAAGCTTGCAGGGGCATTTCGACTATTTTCTAAATTTGGTTTTGATGAAGGTGTAGCCGGCCATATAACGGCAAGGGATCCTGAGAAGAAAGACCATTTTTGGGTAAATCCCTATGGTGTTCATTTTAGCCAGATTCAGGCATCTGATCTTATCCTTTGTAATCATGAAGGTAAAGTAGTCGAAGGGAACTATCCGGTTAACGGGGCCGCTTTCGCTATCCACTCACAGGTCCATGCAGCAAGGCCAGACATCATAGCCGCTGCACATTCCCATTCTGTTTACGGAAAGTCATGGTCTTCACTTGGAAGACTGCTCGATCCGCTCACACAGGATGCCTGTGCCTTTTATAATGACCATTCCTTATTTGATGATTATACAGGCGTAGTTTTAGACACTGAGGAAGGCAAAAGAATAGGCAAGGCACTTGGAAACCATAAGGCATGCATTTTAAGAAACCATGGCTTACTTACGGTGGGAAAAACGGTTGACGAAGCTGTTTGGTGGTTTATTACGATGGAACGCTCCTGCCAGGCACAGTTGCTGGCTGAAGCCGCGGGAACCCCTGTGCTAATAGAACCGGAGAATGCTGAGGTGACAAGAGGCCAGGTAGGAACACATGAAGCCGGATGGTTCCAATTCCAGCCGCTTTGGAACAGGATTGTCAAAGAACAGCCAGATTTCCTTGATTAATTTTTACTACATATGAAAGCCCTTCGGAAAGGAGGAATGGTTTTGAAAGTAGGCATAATAGGAGCAGGGGCAGTCGGCGGATATTTCGGCGGTATCCTTCAAAAATCAGGTAATGAGGTTGTATTCCTTGCAAGAGGTAAAAATCTTGAAGCAATGAAAGCAAAGGGCTTAACAGTGGAAGGTGAAAATGAAAGCTTTACCGTTCAGGGCAATTTTACTGAACGATATGAAGATCTATCAGATTCTGACCTTCTTTTATTTTGCGTAAAATCAACAGAGACATATGAAACAGCATTACGCGTAAAGCCCTTTTTGAAAGATGGTTCCTTCATACTGACACTGCAAAACGGAGTGGATAATGAAGCAATTCTTTCAACCGTTTTTGAAAAGGAAAAAATTTTTTCAGCAGCATCCTATATTCAGGTTTTTTCTAAGGAACCAGGGGTTGTCAGGCAGATTGGCAATTCTCCCAGACTCGTAATGGGAGGAGTGGAGGAATGCCAGGAAACAGCCATAAAGGAAATATCAACCTTCTTAAATCTCGCTGGTATCGAAACCTTCACTACCAAAAACATTACGGAAACTAAATGGAAGAAGCTCCTATGGAATGTTACATTTAACTCTATTACTGCGCTCCTTGAAACAAGCGTAGGTGAAGTACTTGATAATCCGGAATTAAAAAATACAGCTATACAAATTTGCCGTGAATCTATTAAAGTAGCAAAATCCATGGGCGTTACACTTGGAAATAGTGCTTGTGATGAAATCCTTGCACAGGGGGCGCTTGCGAGAAACCATCAAACGTCCATGCTGCAGGATAAATTACGGGGAAAAAAGATGGAGGTTGAATCCATCTGCGGATTTATAGTTAAAAAAGGCCGTGAATATAACGTGTCTACACCTGTCCTTCAAACCATCTACCATCTTTTAAAATTTCAGGACTCTAGAATTGGCAGCCCTATTTCTGAGGTGACGACATGAATAAAGTCCACCCTCAACCCTGGATGAAACATTATCCTGATACAACGGAAACATCGTTCGATATCCCAGAGATCAGCTTATTTTCGTTTTTAGAAGATACGGTGGAAAGATATGGACTGCATACAGCGATTATTTATGAAGAGGAGCACATTTCCTATAAAAGCCTGAAGAGCAAGACTGATCGCCTTGCCGGTGCATGGAGGGACCTTGGAGCCCAAAAAGGCGATCGAATCGGCCTGATGCTATCTAACGTGCCCCTTTATATTATTTCCTATTATGCGGCCTTAAAGCTAGGGTTGATAATAGTCCAGATCAATCCCCAGTATACGCAAAGAGAACTGGCTGAAATATTGACGGATTCAGATATTGCCTTTCTTGCAGCAGAACCAGAGCAATTGGAAAAAGTATTAAACGTTGAAAAGGACTTTCCGGGCCTTCGGTATATTTTCTCGTCTGGACAGATAGAAAAAGTAGGAATCCTGCTTCTGGATAAATTAATTGAAAACGCAAGCCCTTTAGCAGAAAAGGTACCTATTACGGCTAAGAAAGATATTGCAGTTATTCAATATACAGGAGGAACAACCGGCCGAAAAAAAGGGGCCATGCTGACTCACTTTAATTTAGTGGCAAATGTTCTCCAAAGCAAGGCCCTGTATGGGGAAAAAATGCTTTTTGGCTGTGAGACCATTCTCACTGCCATTCCCCTCTACCATGTATTTGGTATGACAGTAGGGATGAACCTGGGAATTTACACTGGTGCCGCTAATCTTCTCGTTAAGAAATTCGAGACGGAAAAAGTACTTAATCTGATTAAACAATATCAACCGACATTTTTTCCGGGAGTTCCCAAGATGTATACGGTCTTTGTAAACTATCCTGGAATAGAAAACTATGGGCTTTATTCGTTTAAAATCTGTTCAAGTGGATCCGCTCCACTGCCGGTTGAAATCATTCACCAGTTTGAAAAATTAACGGGGTCAACAATTGGAGAAGGGTACGGTTTGTCAGAAACATCACCCTCAACTCACAGAAATCCTCCATATGGTATCAGAAAAGTGGGGAGTATCGGACTTCCACTTCCTGGTACAGATTGCCGGATCGTCGATGATTTGGGTGAAATACTGCCCCCGAAAGCAATTGGTGAATTGCTGATAAAAGGGCCACAGGTCATGGCTGGCTATTGGAATAAGCCAGAGGAAACCATGCAGGCAATTCGGGACGGCTGGTTTTATACTGGAGACCTGGCAATGATGGATGAAGAAGGCTATTTTTATATCGTTGGCAGGAAGAAAGAAATGATCATAGTTGGCGGTTTTAATGTTTTTCCTCAGGAGGTAGAAGGTGTTCTTTATGAATATCCCTCAATAAAGGAAGCAGCAGTTATTGGTGTTCCCGACCTTGAAACTGGTGAACTCGTTAAAGCCTTCGTGGTTCCGAAAGAAGGAAAAACAATCAACCTGGAAGATCTGAAGGAATTTTGCTATCAGGAGCTGACACGCTATAAAGTTCCTAAAGAATTCGAGATTATCGATGAACTTCCGAGGAACTCGGTCGGGAAGATTTTAAAGAGACTGCTAGTTGATAAGAAATAAAGATAGAGGTGTCTTTCAAAATGAACTTTGAACTTGATGAGGATATATTAGTTTTAAAAAGAAACGTCCGCGATTTTATCCAGACTGAAGTTGAAGCGGTTGCGATGCAAATTGAAGAAGAGGATAAAATTCCGGAAAGGATCATTAACCTTTCCAAGGAAATGGGACTGTTCGGGCTAAGCATTCCAGAGGAATACGGCGGTCTTGGAATTGGAATGGTAGGTAAATGTGCGCTCTATGAAGAGATTGGCCAAACTCATAATGGATATACGACCCTGATTGGTGCTCATACCGGAATTGGTTCTGTCGGTATTGTAGAAATGGGCAATGAAGCACAAAAGAAAAAGTACCTTCCCGATATGGCAACCGGTGACTTGATTGGAGCATTTGCTTTAACGGAACCGGAAGCAGGGTCCAACGCCGCCAATCTAAAAACAACAGCTGTTAGAAAAGGAGACAAATACATCCTTAATGGCCTAAAGCATTATATAACCAATGCTACCGAAGCAAGTGTTTTTACAGTGATGGCTGTCACGGATCCTACAAAAGGCGCAAAGGGAATTACCTCCTTTATCGTTGAAAAGGACTTTCCGGGCTTTAAAGTCGGTAAGGTTGAAAAAAAGATGGGCCTGAAAGGATCTCATTCTGCAGAACTGATTTTTGAAGATTGCGAGGTTCCTGCGGAAAATGTTCTAGGATCAGATGGCCAGGGTTATGTGAATGCATTAAAAATTCTTGCAAACGGACGAGCCGGTCTTGCGTCAAGAAATATGGGCTCCAGCCAAAAGCTTCTGGATATGTCCGCTGCCTATGCAAAAGAAAGAATTCAATTTGGAACCCCAATCATCAAATACCAGGCCGTAAGCCATATGCTTGCAGAAATGGCAGTTGAGATTGAAGCGCTTCGTTCTTTTACCTACCGGGTTGCCTGGATGGTGGACCAGGGAATGAAGGTCATCAAAGAAGCAGCTATGTTAAAGCTTTATGGATCTGAAGTCTACAACCGTGTTGCAGATAAAGCTGTTCAAATTCACGGGGGTCTGGGCTATATTGCTGATTATCCGGTTGAACGCTTTTACCGGGATGCAAGAATAACAAGAATATATGAAGGAACCTCGGAAATTCAAAAAAATATCATTGCAGCACAGTTAGAAAAAGAATATTAAGGCTTTATCAGACAGTGCTAGCAGAAAATTGTCTGTGCTAGTCCGAATAGGAGTGGCATTCAAGCAGGACCAGCAGGAAGTTGTTTGTGCTAGTCCGAATAGGAGTGGCATTCAAGCAGGACCAGCAGGAAGTTGTCTGTGCTAGTCCGAATGTGAGGCTTAAAAATATTAGGAGGTGAACTCTTGGAAACCAGCAAGGTTCAATCAACCTTTTTTGAACACATCGGCTTTAGAAGAGATGAAACAGACCCGGATGCCTTTAATTTGGAGCTTGATCTTCAGCCCGATCTTCTTCAGGATGACGGGACCATTCACTCCGGTGTATTCTCAACCATGCTGGACATTGTAATGGGTGCAACTATTTCGAAAAGGTTTCTTTCTTTTGCAACCACCATTAATTTAAATATTTCTTTTTTTAATCTGAATCCTTATCCCTCCTTTCGGGCTGAAACGACCATCCTTCATCATGATAATAAAAGCGTTACGGCAGAAGGCGTCATTTTAAACAATGAAGGAGACTTAATCGCAAAAGGAATGGGAACCTTTAAAATTTCACCAGGATCCCGTCAGTAGGAAGGAGGAAAACATGTCCCAAGCCCTTCATGAAATAAGAACAGGACTTGAAAATAATCCATATCTAAAGAAAACGGGTTTTGAAATTTTAAAGTTTGAAGAAGAAAATATTCTTTTAAAGCTGACAATAGAGCCAATCCATCTGAATCTGA
The DNA here is from genome assembly GCF_058790155.1 of Neobacillus sp. FW104-15D2. Classification (NCBI taxonomy): domain Bacteria; kingdom Bacillati; phylum Bacillota; class Bacilli; order Caryophanales; family Bacillaceae; genus Neobacillus; species Neobacillus sp. FW104-15D2. The sequence continues at coordinate 33,079 of NZ_JBYTCJ010000012.1, read as the reverse complement.
ATCAAAACCTGCATGGCGGTGTTCATGCTTCTATGCTGGAAACGGTTCAGACAATGGCGATACGTTCCCTTTATAAAACGAGAGTTTCCGTAATGAATGTCAACATTCAATACTTGGCGGCAACCAGCTCGGGAGATCTTTTTGCCACAGCAAAGGTTTTCCAGAAGGGCTATAAAATTGCAGGTGCAGAAGCTGAAATTACAGACAGTGAAAACAGGCTAATTGCAAAGGGCAGCGGAGTATACAAAATTATTCGCGAGTAAATGGGACTAAAAAACAATACAGAAATAACAAAAACAAGTTGAATATTCTAAAAATTTTGGATATTATTAATTAAATGCATACCAACTAGTTAGTATGTTGGATGCGGAATATGAGGTGTAGATATGTACTTTGACCATTCTGATAAAGTGAAAGAACTGCAAGCAAGGCTGACAGATTTCATGAACGAGTATGTATATCCAAATGAAAAAATATATAAGGACCAAATCGATAAACAGGATCGTTTTTCTTCTGTGCCTCCGATTATGGAGGAACTAAAGCAGAAGGCAAAGGATGCCGGCCTTTGGAATTTATTTTTACCAGAGAGTGAATATGGAGCAGGGCTGACTAACCTCGAGTATGCTCCACTATGTGAAATCATGGGACGTTCTTCCATTGCACCGGAAGTATTCAATTGCGCTGCACCTGATACAGGAAATATGGAAGTTCTTGTACGGTATGGAACACAGGAGCAGAAGAACCAATGGCTCCAGCCGCTTCTTGACGGAGAAATCCGTTCCTGCTTTTCAATGACTGAACCCGACGTAGCTTCCTCTGATGCAACAAATATCCAGTCAAGTATAATCAGAGACGGTGACGAGTATGTCGTTAACGGAACGAAATGGTGGTCTTCAGGTGCAGGAGACCCAAGATGTAAAATCGCAATTGTAATGGGAAAAAATGACCCCGAAGCTGCAAAGCATGAACAGCAATCTATGATTCTAGTACCACTCGATGCTCCTGGAGTAACGATTAAAAGAGTACTCCCTGTGTTTGGCTATGATCATGCCCCGCATGGCCACGCTGAAATTGAATATAAGAATGTAAGAGTGCCAGCCTCTAATATGCTTTGGGGTGAGGGTAAGGGGTTTGCTATTGCACAAGGAAGACTGGGACCAGGCCGTATTCACCATTGCATGAGAACAATAGGTGCAGCTGAAAGAGCATTAGATGAATTATGTAAGCGTGTTCAGGAGAGAACAGCTTTTGGAAAGAAACTTTCTGACCAGGGTGTTATCCAGGAATGGATTGCAGAATCTCGAATTGATATTGAACAGGCAAGACTTCTTACATTAAAAGCAGCCTATATGATGGATACAGTCGGCAACAAGGAAGCGAAAGCTGAAATAGCCATGATTAAGGTAGTAGCACCAAATATGGCTTTAAAAGTGATTGACCGGGCCATTCAGGCATTTGGGGCAGCGGGTGTAAGTGATGATTTTACACTGGCAGCTTCATGGGCCAATATCAGAACACTTAGATTGGCTGACGGGCCCGATGAAGTTCACAAAAGAGCCATCGCCAGATATGAATTGAAAAAGCACAAATAGAGTCGACGAGGAGTGTTTATAGATGCATGTAAAGGAATTATTTGATCTAACAGGGAAAGTTGCCATCGTAACCGGGGGAGGACGCGGACTTGGAAGGCAGATTGCGGAAGGATTTGCAGAAGCAGGAGCTAATGTAGTCGTTTGCTCGAGAAGAGTGGATGCCTGTGAAGAGGTAAGCGAACACCTGAAATCTCTTGGCGTTGATTCTTTTGCAATGAAGTGTGATATTACCAACCCAGAAGATGTTCAAAATGTAGTAGATAAAACAAAAGAACGCTTTGGACGAATTGATATTCTTGTCAATAACAGCGGAGCTTCCTGGGGAGCGCCTGTAGAAGACATGCCGCTTGAAGCATGGCATAAGGTGATTAATACAAATGTTACCGGAACCTTTTTAATGTCTCAGGCAGCCGGCCGTGTGATGCTAGAGCAAAAGTCTGGAAAGATTATCAACATCGCTTCTGTTGCCGGTCTGAAAGGCTCCAATCCTAAATATATGAATGCCATTGGCTATAATGCCAGCAAAGGAGCTGTTATAACTTTTACAAAAGACCTTGCTGCAAAATGGGGTCCAAGCGGTATCTATGTGAATGCCATAGCACCAGGATTTTTCCCAACAAAGATGTCAAAAGGCCTTTTGGATGCGGGCGGTGAAGGGATTTTGGAGGGAACGCCTCTTCGTAAATTCGGCTCGGATTCGGACCTTAAGGGTGTAGCGTTATTCCTGGCTGCTCCTGCATCGGACTTTGTTTCAGGTGATATTTTAATAGTCGACGGCGGAGCGCACGTCTTATAAGGAGGAGTCATCATGACAAGAGAAGCGGTAATTGTTTCTGCAGTAAGAACACCCATCGGGAGACAGGGCGGAGCATTGGCCACAGTACCTGCCCATGTTTTTGGAGCCGAGGTCATCAAGGAAGCGGTTCGCCGTGCTAATGTTAAGCCGGAAATGATTGATGATGTCATCATGGGAAATGTTATCAGCGGAGGAGGAAATATCGCTAGATTAACAGCTTTACAGACTGGTTTATCACTAGACTTACCAGGTCTGACCATTGACAGGCAGTGTGGTTCCGGAATAAATGCCGTGAATCTCGCAGCACAGGCAATCTTGTCCGGTGACGGAGAGGTTTATGTTGCAGGCGGTATTGAAAGTATGAGCCGGGCCCCTTACTTAATGGATCGTCCTGAAAAGCCATACAGCCCTGCACCTCCAAGCTTTAGAAAGTCCAGACTGTCACCTGCTGAAATCGGAGATCCTCCGATGGGAATTACTGCAGAAAATCTCGTGGAAAAATATAATATCAGCCGTGAAGAGCAGGATGAGTTTTCTCTCAGAAGCCAGCAAAGAATGGCTGCTGCGATGGAGGAAGGGCGGTTTGATGAGCAAATAGTCCCGATCACCATTCCTGTGAGAAAAGGTGAGCCAATAGTTTTTAAAAAGGATGAGCATCCACGTCCCGATACTACAATCGAGGGATTATCAAAGCTTCAGCCTGCTTTCTTGAAAGGCGGGTCCGTTACAGCCGGAAGCAGCTCTGGTTTAAATGATGCAGCGTCTGCTCTTGTGATCATGTCGAGAGAAAAGGCAAATGAACTAAATGTTCAGCCATTGGCGGTCATTCGCGCTTCGGCAGTAGCAGGTGTTGATCCTAACATTATGGGAATCGGACCAGTTCCGGCTGTTAGAAAAGTATTAAAAAAGGCCGGCCTGTCTCTGAATGACATGGACTTGATTGAAATTAATGAAGCGTTCGCTGCACAGGTTATTGCCTGCAACAGAGAGCTTGAGATGGATATGGAAAAAGTGAATGTTAATGGAGGAGCGATTGCACATGGGCATCCGCTTGGTGCCACTGGAGCCATCCTCGTTACTAAGGCAATTTACGAGCTTGAAAGAATCGGTGGAAGATATGCGCTAATAACCGCTTGTATCGGCGGCGGTCAAGGCATTGCCACCATCATCGAGCGGGCATAGGCTGCAGCAATTGCAGAAGTATAACCAAAAAGTGTAGAAATTACGATATTTTTTGTAGAACCTCTGCTAAAAAATACAGAACATCAGCCCAAAAGTGTAGAGATATACCTTGTTTTTGTAGATGTACCGCGTGATTAAGAGTTTCGCAGAAAAAGGCTCTAAAACGGCGGGATAAAACTACAGGATGCACTGAAAAGATTTTAAATGCGCGTATAAATCAACGGAGAGCTTAAACGCTCTCCCAATTCTATTATTTATTTCATAAAGGAGGGGCATATATGGCTTCCGATACGATTCCAATTCGAAAAGGTGAAGAGTTGGATACAAACGCAATCGAAACATTCATAAGAGCTGAGCTCACCGACTTGCCTGAAGGCTCTCTTACTATTCAGCAGTTTAGTCATGGACGATCCAACCTGACATACCAGCTAAAGCTTGGTGATTGGGAAGCAGTTTTAAGGCGCCCGCCGCTTGGTCCTGTTGCACCCAAAGCACATGATATGGAAAGGGAGTACCTGATACTTAAGGAAATTCATCCGCATTTTAAGGCAGCTCCTAAGCCATATTTTTTTGCTAATGAAAGTGTCCTTGGCAGTCCGTTCTTTATTATGGAAAGAAAGCATGGAATTGTGCTGGACACCGAGTTCCCGGAGGGTATTACTCCAACTGAGGAAATGTGCTGGAACTTATCCGCTACAATGGCAGACAATCTTGCAGCGCTTCACAGTATCGACTATACGCAAACAAAGCTGGTTAAAATGACGAAACCTGAGGGTTTTATGCAGCGGCAAACAATCGGCTGGATCCAGCGTTATGAAAGATCCCAAACGGATGATATACCTGGTATCGACGAACTTAAACAATGGCTAAACAGCCATGTTCCGAATTCTAAAGATTCGTCCATTATCCATTATGATTACAAATTAAACAATTCCATGTTTGATGAAAGTTTAAGTGAAATGGTTGGTTTATTCGACTGGGAAATGACAACAGTGGGAGATCCTCTTGCTGATTTGGGCGTTGCCATGAGCTACTGGATTGAACCAGACGACTCAGATCTTTTAAAAAGAGGCATGGGAAAGCCTCCTATTACTGCCGCTCCAGGATTCATGACAAGAAATGAATTTCTATCCAGTTATGCTGATAAAAGCGGAAGAGATATTTCGAATATGAATTTCTACTTAACCTTTGCTTACTTTAAGCTTGCCGTCATCTGTCAGCAGATTTACTACCGATGGAAAAAGGGCCAGACCCAGGATGAAAGATTTGCTGGACTAAATAATTTTGTGAGCAGCCTAATCCAATATTCACTATATACAGCGGGACAAAAATGGTAAATACGGATAGGGGTGCTTCTCATTGCTGAAAGTCCATCTTTTATTAAAAAAAGAAGAAATCGACGAAGAGAAAATGCAGGAAAATAAATTGGCGGTCGTATTCGATATTTTATTGGCAACCTCTACAGTTACAGCTGCACTTGAATTCGGTGCTAAAGAAGTCATCCCTGTACTAAACGGGACGGAGGCCCAGTTGGAAGCCCAAGGTAGAGAAGAGGATAGCTTTGTGCTGGTAGGCGAATACCAGGGAAAGACCATTGATGGTTTTTTATCTCCTAATCCGCTTGAATTGAAGGAGAAAATACAAGGTAAAACGGTTATTCTCTCAACAACAAATGGAACGGTTGCCTTGAAAAATTCATCAGGTGCTAATGCTGTATATGCAGCCTCTATTCTTAACAGCCAGGCTGTAGCCAACCATATTTTAAAAGATTACAAGGGAGAAACGATCATATTGGTTTGTTCCGGTTCATCCCAAGAATTTAATGTGGAAGACTTTTACGGTGCTGGCTGCTTTATCGACTGCCTGTACAGGGGTAAAGGGGAGGAAATTGATTTAACGGATTCTGCCTTTGCTGCCCATCAATTTTATATAAACAATAAAGAAAAGGGACAGGATATTTTAAAAATTTCCCGTGTTGGCCAAATGCTGTTACAGGCTGGATTCAATAAGGAAATTGAGTTTGTTTCACAGGAGGACTTTTTTCAATCAGTCCCACGCCTGATCGACAGCAAACGTATAATACCGATTTAAGGGTTATTAAATAAATTGTTAGCGTTTACATACGGGAAAGGGAGAAGAATATATGACATTAAAACCAGAAGTTAAAGCTTTGCTGGAAGCCTTCGAGGCAAAGGGCGTTCCTCCGATTGAAGAACAGAGCCTTGAAGAAGCCAGAAGAGGATTTGAAGCTTCGGCCAAGTTATTAAGCAAAGCGGACAAATTAGCCAAAACCGAGGATCGAAAAATAAAAGGCTTTAAGAATGATATCGGCATTAGGATTTATACTCCGGAATCAGATTCAATAAATGCTCGTCCTGCTCTTGTTTATTATCATGGAGGCGGCTGGGTAATCGGCAATATCGAAACCCATGATGCAACCTGCCATTCGCTAGCTGTTGAAGGTGATTGTATTGTTATTTCGGTTGATTACAGCCTGTCTCCGGAAAGCAAGTTTCCAGTTGCTGTTGAAGATGCCTATCTAGCTGTCCAATGGACTGCAGACCATGCCTCCGAGCTAAATATTAGTAAAGATCTTATTGCTGTTGGCGGAGATAGCGCAGGAGGAAATCTTGCAGCAGTTGTCTGCTATTTGGCTGTAGAACGAAATTCTCCATCCATTGCTTATCAGATGCTGTTTTATCCTTCAACAGGATATGAATATACTCCTTCATATGAAAAGTATGGAGAAGGCTATTATTTGACGAAATCCACCATGACCTGGTTCCGCGAACAATATCTTAACGACCCTTCTGACACCCTTAGTCCCTTAGCCGCACCAATGTTAATTCCCGACGAAGCAGCCTCCAAACTGCCACCAGCTTTTATTATGACTGCTGAATATGATCCGCTTTGTGATGGCGGAGAAAACTTTGCAGCCAAGTTAAAACAAGCCGGTGTAGAAACCAAATATGTTTGTTTGCCTGGGCTGATACATGGATTCCTAGGTATGACAGAATATCTGCCAGATGCCAAAAATGCCATTAAGCAGGCTGCAAACGAACTTAAAGGGCTGCAAAAAGCAACGGAAAGTATTTAATAAGGAGAGATGAATATGTTAACACTGCATCACCAATTCTGGCCTAAGATTTCAAAAACTTTAACTCTTCCAGAAACTTCGCTATATGAAAATCTAAGTATCAGTGCCAGAAGATATCCAAACAAAGAAGCCATTAACTATTACGGAAATACTCTTTCATTTAAGGAACTCGAGGAAGAAGTGAACGCCCTTGCAGGCTTCTTGCAAAATAAACTAGGTGTTAAAAAGGGGGATAAGGTTTTACTATTTATGCAAAATTCCCCCCAATTTGTTATCGGGTTTTATGCTATTTCAAGAGCAAATGCTGTTGTTGTTCCGATTAATCCTATGCTGACAGCAAATGAATTGGAATTCTATATCCGTGATTGTGAGATCAAGACTGCGTTAACCGGACAGGAGCTATATTCAAAGGTAGGTCCTAACATAGGATCAACTTCTTTGGAAAACATTGTGGTTGCTGCCTATTCCGATTACAAGGGAGATAATTTTACCGGTATTATCCCTGCTGAAGTAGAAGCACCTCGCGCCGTGATTAATGAACCAAATCATTACCTCTGGAAAGAGGCCATTAATGCAAATTATCAGCCTGGTGAGCATACAACCTCAGCGGATGATCTTGTTGTGCTGCCTTACACATCGGGTACTACCGGTCTTCCAAAAGGATGCATGCATACAAACAGGACAGTTAACGCCAATACTGTTGGTGCCTATCATTGGTCAAGATCGACAACGGATACAGTGCATCTTCAGACTTTGCCTCTTTTCCACGTAACAGGTATGGTACACAGCATGCATATGCCGATTTATGCGGGAGCAACTATGGTCATTATGACTAGATGGAACCGGGAAGCTGCTGTTGAAATGATTAAAAATGAGGGATGCACGCACTGGGTTGCCATCGCTACCATGATCGTTGATTTCCTTGCAAATTCGAACCTAAAAAAGGAGGATATCGCTTCTTTAACCTCTATTTCAGGCGGAGGTGCCGCTCTTCCAGAGGCAGTCGGGCAAAAATTGTTTAATCTCACAGGATTATACTTTGTAGAAGGTTATGGACTTTCTGAAACCATTGCTCAAACCCATTTTAATCCTACAGATCGGCCAAAAATGCAGTGCCTTGGTGTTCCTTCCTTTAATGTGGATGCAAGGGTTATCGAACCTTCTACAGGCAAGGAGCTTGGAGTCGGGGAAGTTGGAGAAATAGTCGTGAATGGTCCGCAGATTATGGTTGGTTATTATAACCGGGATGATGAGAACAGAAGCTCATTTATTGAAAAAGAGGGGAAAATCTTTTTCAGAACTGGTGATATCGGCCGTTATGACGAAGAGGGATATTTCTTTATGGTTGACCGCGTGAAAAGGATGATTAATGCCTCTGGCTATAAGGTATGGCCAACAGAAGTAGAATCTTACCTTTATAAACATCCAGCCATCCAGCAGGCAGTGGTGGTAGGGGTGCCAGATCCACGAAGAGGTGAAACAGTTAAAGCCTTTGTCATTTTAAATGATGGTTATGAAGGAAATGTTTCTGAAGAGGAAATTATGGAGTGGTCCAAAGAGCATATGGCTGCTTATAAATACCCACGCCAGGTTGAATTCAGAAAAGAATTTCCTGTTACCAGCAGCGGAAAAATTCTATGGAGAAAGCTTCAGGAAGAAGAACAGGCAAAAGCAGAACAGGTTTGATTCATTCCTCCAGTCCCTATGTCTAACAAAATACAGTGACTCTGGCAACCATTAACTCACAAGGAGGATAAATATGGAGATATTCGTTCAGCAGATGTTTAACGGCTTAACCATTGGCAGTGTCTATGCGCTTGTAGCTTTAGGGCTGACGCTTGTTTACGGCATTCTGCACATCCCGAATTTCGCTCACGGTGCTCTCTATATGATGGGGGGATATATTACCCTCACTATGATGACAAACTTTGGCCTTAATTATTGGCTGGCCATTCTTGTATCCATTCTTGGAGTAGGCTTAATTGGAGTGCTGATGGAAAGACTTGTTTTCCATCCTCTCCGCCATGCACCACCCATTCATGACAAAATTGCTGCCATTGGAATTCTCCTTTTTTTGGAGGCATTCGCCCAATATGTATGGGGAGCGGATTATCAAACAATGCCATCTCCTTATGATCAGGTGGTACATCTGTTTGGCCTAACCTTTACGATGCAAAGGCTGCTGATTATTGTTTTTGCAATAGCTGTTATGATTCTTCTTTATGTATTCCTGAAAAAAACCTTCACAGGAGCGACCATTATTGCCATGTCCCAGGACAGGGAGGGAGCAAATCTGGTTGGTATTAACACGAATAGAACAGCTATGCTGACCTTTTTAATAAGCGGTGGGCTGGCGTCAATTGCCTGTTCTCTTGCCGCTCCTATTAACCTAGTGTTTCCTGGAATGGGACAACTCGTTATTCTAAAGGCATTTGTCATTATCATCTTGGGAGGAATGGGGAGTATTCCAGGGGCGATTCTGGGGGGGTATATACTCGGGTTTAGCGAAAGCCTTGGAGCAACCTACATCTCCAATGATTATAAGGACATTATCGCCTTCGTTCTTCTGGTTATTATTTTATCTGTTAAGCCAACAGGGTTGTTCGCAAAGGGGGGGCACTAATGGCGAAGATTCTTAAACAGAGAAATATTATTTCTCTACTGATTTTAATTGCGATTGTGTTCCCTTTCCTTACTAAAAACGAATATTTCATTCATGTTATGACTCTGTCATTTATTTGGATGATAGGTGTATACGGGCTTAATTTGCTGGCAGGATATACAGGTTATCTTTCCTTGGCTCATGCAGGATTTTTTGCCATCGGTGCCTACTCACTTGGTATATTAACGGTAAAATCTGAAATGAATTTCTGGCTTGCATTTCTGTTATCCCTGCTGATTACAGGCATTCTTGGATTTTTAATAGGACTAATCGCTCTAAGGACAAAGGAACACTTTTTTGCGATCTACACACTTTGTGTAGGCTATATTATTTATTTAGTAATTGATAAATGGGATAGCTTAACCGAGGGTGTACGCGGTCTTATTGGTATACCGGCTCCTGGAAAAGTAGGTCCGGTTAACTTTGAGGAACCTTTATCTCAATATTATCTTGTCCTGTTTTTCCTGCTGGTGACTGTACTTGTTGTGTACCGGATTATCCATTCACTATCAGGAAGAACCTATATTGCGATTCGGAACAGCGAAGACCTCGCCCTGACAATTGGGATTTCAACCATGAAAAACAAGCTTTCCGTGTTTGTACTGTCAACCATTTTTGCTGGACTTTCAGGTGCTTTATATGCTTCCTTTATCCGGTTTATTGGCCCGGATATCGGACAGATTTCCGTCACTTTTGATTTGCTGACCTATTTGCTGGTAGGAGGGATTGGAACCCTATCAGGACCTATTGTTGGTACAGTGCTGATTGTATGGCTGTCTCAGGAGCTTCAATTTTTACAGGATTATCGAATGCTCATTTTTGGACCGGTTTTAACACTCCTAGTTATTTTTTATCCAAGCGGAATTGTTGGAGCCTTAACAGGCTGGAAACACAAAAGGGATGAAAAAAGAAAGCCCCAAGTAGCCCGTGCAAGTTCCATGGCCTTTGGAAAAAGCCAAGTCACAGTAGAAAAGCCGGTAAAGGAGGGCTAGATATGTTTCTTGAAACAAAGGGATTAACCAAAAGATTCGGAGGAAACACCGCCGTCAATAATGTCGATTTTACAGTTGAACAGGGAAAGATTAATGCTATTATCGGTCCGAATGGTGCCGGAAAATCAACTTTTTTCAATTTAATTAGCGGATTTCACCCTCCAACATCAGGGCAAGTGATTTTTAAGGGGCAGGATGTAACCAATATGCCGGCCAACAAAATTGCCGAGCTGGGGGTTGCCAGAACCTTTCAAACAACCAATCTATTTGAGCAGTCAACTGTGTTGGATAATGTTATTGTCGGACACCGTCTAAGGACAAAATCAACTCTTCTCGACGCAATCTTTAGGACGCACCGTTTAAAAACGGAGGAAGCCATATGTTGTGAGAAAGCGATGGAGGTTATTGAATTCACAGGTCTAAAGCATGTAATGGGAAAACAGGTCGGCAGTTTATCACAGGAGGAAAAGAAAAGGACCGCCTTTGCTCTGGCACTTGCTACTGACCCGGAAATAGTTTTTCTGGACGAACCCGCAGCAGGTATAAACCCCGACGAAACAGAAGGGCTGGGGGAATTAATTAAACAGATAGCCAATAAAGGAATTACAGTTTGCCTAATTGAGCACAAGATGAAAATGATTATGAAATTGGCAGACAAGATAATGGTCCTAAACTATGGAGAGAAAATAGCAGAGGGGACCCCGGATCAAATACAAAACAATCCGACTGTCATCAAGGCTTACCTGGGAGGGAGTGCCATTGCTTAAGCTTCAGAATGTTTCAGTTAAATATGGCAGCTTTATAGCTATTGAAAATTTAAAGATTGAAGTAGAAGAAGGCCAGATTGTTGTTCTTCTTGGTGCAAACGGTGCAGGCAAAAGTACGGCCTTTAAGGCCATAAGCGGACTTAAGAAGCCTTCATCAGGAGAAATCTTCTTTCAGGGAACACCAATCAGCAAGAGGACTGCCGATAAAATTGTTCAGCTGGGGATTGTTCAATGCCCAGAAGGCAGACATCTTTTTCCCGCCATGTCAGTCTACGAAAATCTAAAAATGGGAGCCTATGTTCATCGCAAAAAAAAGGATGAAATCAGGAAATCCATGGCTCATGTATTTGAATTGTTTCCAATCCTAAGAGATAAGCAGCATGACCCAGCAGGGTCTTTAAGCGGAGGACAGCAGCAGATGCTTGCTATTGGAAGAGCACTCATGTCTAAACCGAAGCTAATGATGCTGGATGAACCTTCGGTAGGGCTTGCACCGTTGATCGTAGAGCAAATGTTCGAGGTCATCAAAACGATAAATAAAGAAGGAACCACAATTCTTTTGGCAGAGCAAAACGCCAATGCTGCTTTAAAAATTGCGGATAAGGGTTATGTTTTTGAAAATGGATCAGTTGTTCTTCAAGGAACATCAAATGAGTTATTCTCTAATGATGAGGTTAGAAAAGCCTACATCGGAGCCTAGCATTTTATCGTTTCATTTGGGGGGTGATGGGCAACACTTAATGGGTTAATTTTCCGAATATTTTAAATAAAAACACAAAGGGGGAGAAATCAATGCGAAAATTAAGAAGCCTGGTTGGACTTAGTATCATTTTTGTCTTCATGTTTAGTCTCGTGGCCTGTAATTCCTCTAAATCCAGCAGTACTTCATCCAAACCAAGCAAAGCTGGAGCCGGTGAAGCTGCAACAGTGAATATTGGATATAGCGGACCATTAAGCGGTCCCGCAGCCTTTTATGGTAAACGGACCTTGAATGGTACCGAAATGGCTGCTGAAGAAATCAACAAAGCAGGCGGTTTTGAGGTTAAGGGGAAAAAGTATAAGCTGAATGTTGTAGCACTTGACGACAAATATTTGCCAAACGAAACAGGGGCGAATGCTAAAAGGCTTCTTCAGGAAAACAAGACACCGATTATTTTTACTCCACACAGTGGCGGAGTAGCTGCCCTTCAGGTATTTAACCAGACTACAAATAAATTTATCATCGGCGCCTATACTAGTGAGCCGAAGATTACAGAGAATGGAAATAAGTTAACGGTCCGGATCCCACCGCGTTACGATGGATATATCGAACCTTTTACAAAATATGAAATGGATCACTTCGGCAAGAAGATCGCATTTCTTCCAACTTCCTCTCAATATGGAAAGGACTGGTCTGAAAAACTCCAGCCATATTGGGAAAAACAAGGTGGAAAGGTTGTTTACAATGCCTCCATTGATTTCGCAAAAGAGACAGACTTCTTCACGATCGTGACGAACGCTCTAAAGAAAAAGCCGGATGTTCTGTTTATCGGAGGTGCTTCAGAGCCAACGGTAAAAGTGGCAAAACAGGCTAGGGAACTAGGATTTAAAGGCGGATTCATCGTTATGGACCAGGCAAAACTGGATGAAATGAAAAAAGTAACAGGATCTTATGATGTTTTAAATGGAGCAATTGGAGTAATGCCATTGGTTCATTCCGAAAGCCCAGGTATTCCTGAATTCGTTAAAAACTACAAAGCTAAATATAATGAAGATCCAGGCTCAGAAGCCGGTTTAAATTATATTGCTACTTATGTTTTTGTTGAAGCTATGAAAGCTGCTGGGTCTGTAGATGATCCTGAAAAAATCCGTGCACATATGCAGGATGGGCTGGATAAGCTGCCAGAAAACAAAAAAGTATATGTAATTCCTAAAATCGATGATAATGGCGGATTTGAAGGGGAACTTATTATTGCTGCAGTTGAGGATGGTAAGATCGTTCCAATTAAAGTAAAATAGTGCAATATTAGAAAAACGCGAACCATTACAGTTCGCGTTTTTCTTTACTATAGGGAGGAGTTGAGCTGCTGCTTTTACTGGGGCCTTATCGAACTTAAGTCCATCGATTAAGAACCAAAGTTCCTTTCGCCCTGTAAGCAAAAGAGCCTTCCCATAAAGTGCCAAAATCTGAAGTCGCTGTTAACCCTTTCAAGTTGACCAGTCCCTTCTTGACTTATTGGCGTTACATTCTTTATTTACCACCGCATGAAAAAGAAAAACATTAAATTTATAGTTGGTTAAAATTGGTTTTAAAACCATTTTATTTCTTTGCTATTCCTCTTAAAACAGCCTTCTCTATGGTTTTCCAAGGGAGTATGTTTTTAAGTAAAAGATTCCTTTTAACCCCTTTTCCCACGGGATAGCGAAGGGCAGGATTTTTGTGAACGGAAAGATTTGAAACCAGTTTTGCTACTTCAATGGGGTCACCGTACTCCGATTTACCTTTTTCAAGTTCATTTAAGATGAAATTCATATAATCCTTGTAAACTGAATCAGGTTTACTATTTATCTCAGCTATACTACTCCAAATGCTCGTTTCGTATGAACCAGGTTCAACAAGTACTACATCAATACCAAAAGGTTTGAGTTCAAGCCTTAAACTTTCACTCCAGCCTTCTAGTGCATGCTTTGACGCAGAATAGGCAGATAAACCTGGAAAACCAATTTGGCCACTTATGCTGCTTATATTTATAATCTTCCCCTGGCCACTTTTTCTCAAAAATGGAAGCAGTGCCTGTGTCACACGGATTGCACCAAAGAAATTCGTTTCAAACTGAACACGGTAATCTTCTAAAGACAATTCTTCACAAAATCCCCCCACGGCCAGACCGGCATTATTGACAAGAATATCTGCGGATTCGAGTGTTAAAATAAGGTTATTTACAGACTCTTCAGATGTCACATCAAGTTGCCGAATATCTATATTTTCCCTAACTCCATTTTGTTTTGAAAGTTCTATAAGTATTTCTGCCTTACTTATATTTCTCATTGTAGCAATGACATAAAAATCCTTTTTAGCAAGTTCAATTGCGGTGAGAAGCCCAAACCCGCTTGATGAGCCGGTCACAATCGCTGATCTTTTCTTCATATTTTCTCCTTTCAAATGCTTTGCGATTAAATTCTATATAGCAATCCTGTTTCCCTTCTTGAATTGTCGGAGAAAAAGAATAAAATGAAATTAACTTTCGGAATAGAGGGGAATAAAGTGGAGTATCAAACAACTGAACTCTGGAATGAGGAAGTATGGAAAAAAGCCTCTGAAATATATCATACGGCCTTTGAAAAGGGAGCCAAGACAGAAAAGATCCTACGCAATATGTTTAAAAAAGAAATTGCTCACCTTCATGTAGGTTATAAAGGTTCCAAAGCTGTGTCAATGGCGATAACAGGAACAATTAAAGGGTATAACACCCTGCTTATTGACTACCTCGCTGTTGATTCCAACTTTCAGGATGAAGGATATGGGAGTGCAATGGTTGAATATATAAAAACAAAACCCAGGAGATTTGATTCAATAATCATTGAAGTGGAATCAGAGGAAACTCAAGAAAGTCTGTCCAGAATTCACTTTTGGGAGAAGTGCGGATTTATCTTAACACCTTATATCCACCAATATATATGGGTGCCTGAACCTTACCAGGCGATGTACCTGCCCTTAAAGGAGAGAGAGTTAAAAACTGACGGCAGGGAACTATTCAGATTTATTACACAGTATCATAAAGAATCCTTCAGATCTTAGAAAAACTAGGTTAACGTAGCAGGACTGGCAGTGTAACTGGAGATTTCCTCACCGTATTATCAAGATCTATAACAGCACTAGATGAAATATTGATCTGGTTCACCTGCTCATAAGGAGTGGGCAGGATAAAACCAATATTGCCTTTTTTCGTTTCTCCCCCTTTTAAATTACCGCTTATTTTTTCCTGGTAAATATCTTTTTCACCGCTTATAAAAAGTTTGTCAGCTAATAAAGAAATAATAGGAGTAAATTTGACCGTTTTTGGTTTTGTATTAACCATCTCAACATTCACTTTTATGAAATCAAATTCTCTTAAATTCGTGTATTCTTTAAATAAGTGTTCATGTCCCTGGGCCGGATGAAAATGTATTATTTTTATATCGTTAACAATGTATTCGATGCCGTCAAGCAGGTATAGTTTGTTGATTGGTATGTTCTTTTTAAGTGTTAATGTCCCAAAAAAGGAAGATATGGAGTCCCCCGAGGCCGAAAAATCATTTTCCGTTGGTAATAGTGCAGATGGCGTCTTACTCTTAAGATTCTTCTCTTTTAAGTAAACAGCTTTAGACATGTTATTTTGATTATCCCGATTAATGGATGGTTCATTGCAAAAACCGACCAGAAATCCCGTTAAAATTAACACGGAAAACAAGTGCCGCATCGTATTCCTCCCGGATATTTTATTTTTTAACACTTTTACTTTAACCCATTATCGTTAAGGTAAATGAGTGTTATTGTAAAAGTAGTGTAAAGAATTTCTTGATTTTTTGGCAGCTCCCATCTTGAAGCTTTAAAATGTAATTATAGAGAGCAGTTAATTCCTAATAAAGGGAGGAACGAAGTGATTGAGAGCCATTTTCAATAAATTAAGTGGGAAAAGTTTTTTGTTTTTATTATTGGCATTTGTGTTAATCCAAGTTCCAGTTCTCGGCAATTATGTAAGTATGATAGATACGTTAATACATGAGTCCGGCCATGCATTTATCTCTCTGTTCGGCGGAAAAGTCGATCAAATCTCTCTATTTAGCAATACTGAAGGAGTGACAGTCAGCAGCCAGTCAACCTGGATTGGTGCTTTTTTTACCAGTCTTGCAGGGTATTTTACTTCATCATTACTAGCTTTTATCGCCTTTTGGCTGATTGGAAAGAGGAAGTACAAGGTTATGATTTTAATTTTGTTAACCTTCATTGTACTTAATCTAATTTTTTGGGTGCGTAATTTGTATGGTCTGTTTTGGCTGCTTTCTTTTGGAATCGTCTTTCTCTTTCTTTTGGCCAAAGGTTCTAAAAGGTTCAATTACCATCTTGTTTTACTTTTTGCTTCCATCCTAATGGTAGACTCGGTAAAAAGCAGCTTTGATGTCATGTACATCAGTTTCCTGACTCCACAATACTCAGGAGACGCTGCTAACCTGGCTCGTCTAACTGGATTTATTCCTGCACAAGCATGGGGAATCTATTTCTTTTTGCAATCCTTATGGTTTTGCTTCTTTGGTTTAAAAAAGGGGATCTTTAAACTAGCTAACTATGATTATAGAAATGACTAAAAAAGCTGCCTTAATTGGTAGCATTTTTTCTTTAATCCAGTTCAGCAATTGGTTTCTTTTTAGTTTTTAAAGGGAATTTAGCCATCAAGGAACAAAAAAAGGAAGTGGCAGTAATGAGTTTATCGGTGGCTAAGCAAAAAGCCGAAGGAGCGGGCAGGGAAATGGCACCATGGATTTGCCGCTGTGGCCGTATCGGATATATGGCACGGGGAGTTGTCTATGTATTAATTGGGATACTTGCTGTCATGTGGGCGTTCGGACTTGGTGGTAAAGCAACAGGCCCAAACGGAATGTTTAAATTCATAAAAGGAATACCATTTGGAGAAGTAATACTTTGGGCCATAGGCATCGGTTTAATAGGGTATATATTTTGGAAAGGAATACTAGCCATTGTTGATCCCGAAGGTAAAGGATTTAAAGGAAAAGGTCTTATTGCAAGAATTGGATATCTTGTGAGTGCTATCCTTAACTCGGCAATTGCTTATAATGCAATAAAAACAGCCCTGCATTTAAGCAGCGGTGGAGAAGGGACTCAGAAATCTATTTCTGCAAAAGTGCTTTCCGAACCATTTGGTGAATGGGCAATAGGGATAGTAGGCAGTATCATAATTGGTTATGGAATATGGGAAATGTTCAATGGATTTAAAGAAAAATTTATGAAGGAATTAAAAATTTATAATATGAATCCTCATGAAATAAAAATGACCAAAAAGGCTGGGAAAATTGGTCTTATCTCACGGGGCCTAGTATTTGGTTTAATTGGTTATTTTGTTATTCTTACAGCGATTACCTCAAATCCGAGGCATACAAAAGGACTTGGAGGAGCACTATCCAAGCTCGCTCAACAGCCATATGGACACTTTCTGCTCGGAATAGCAGGAACTGGCCTCATATTATACGGACTATATGGAATAATAAGAGGTCGTTACCAATATATGACTTTATAGGAGGAGCCCGAGTGGTTCCTCTTTTTCTAAACCGAAAATTTAGCAAACTTAAAAAATATGGTAAAATTAGCAGGGCAGAGTCTTATTTAAAAAGGAACTCGAAGATAATAAATCAAACACAAGGAGCTAACTTAATGGAGAATATGGGAGTAAAACTCGCGCAAAAGCAACTGGATGCTTATAATGCTCAAAACTTAGAAGAGTTTTTATCAGTATACAGTGAAGATGTACAAATTATGGAGTTTCCTTCAAACCGTGTAACTACAAACGGCCTTGAAGAAATGAGGGAAAGATACGGGAAGCTTTTTAAAGATAATCCAAATAATCATGCCGAGCTTTTAGCAAGGATTGTAAAAGAGAACCATGTCATTGACCATGAATATGTTACAGGAAGGGCAAACGGAAAGGAAGCTAAGGCTGTAGCTGTATATGAAATTCAGGGAGAAAAAATAGCGAAGGTATGGTTTCTTTAACTTACATAAAAAAGTGGGGGAGAAAATGGGGAACTATTCTATTAAAAGATTAAATGAATGCTCGATTGATGAAATAGTGGACGTCTGGAATCGTGGGTTTGAAGGTTACTTTGTTCCAATTAAGATGACTGCTGAAGCTTTTTTTCAAAGAGCAGTAAATGAAGGAATCTCACTTGATAAATCAATAATAGCCTTCGATGGCGACGTATCTGTTGGAATCGTTTTAAATGGCTACAGGACAGTTGGAGGTAAAAAAATTTCCTGGAATGGTGGAACCGGGGTGGCAACAGAGTACAGAGGTAAAGGAGTTTCTACTTTCCTTATGGAGGAGATTTTAAAAATCTACAGGGAAGAGAATGTTGAAATGGCGACCCTCGAGGCAATTAAAGAGAATGAAAGGGCCATTCGCCTTTATCAGAAATATGGTTATGAAATAACTGACACTCTTGTATACATCTGCGGGAATTTAGAGCTAGGAAATGGCCTGAAAATCCAGACAGTCAATATTAGGCCAGAGCAGCTTTCACAGTATTCCTTCTACAAAAGTAGTGAGCCATGGCAATGCCAATGGCAAAGTGTAAAACAAGGGGAAGCACAGGTATATTATGATACCGATCAAAATCCTTTAGGCTATTCCATCTTTAAAAGAACTTGGAAAGCAGATGGCGGGCTGGATAAAGTTTTTCTTTTTCAGGTGGAATTAATCGGAGAGCAAATAGAAGAAACGATTCAATCTGTTTTTGCTGCTATTGCAGGACAGCAGGATGGAGGATTAGTGAATTACAATACCATTAATAACAGGGAATCGAGTCCTGTAGTAAAATATCTGTTAAGTAGAGGGTTTATGAAAACTGTCGAACAAGTAAAAATGGATCTGGTTATAGAAAGCCAATAAATAGGAGGTATATACAGTGAAAATCGCTGCAATAGTCGGAAGCAATAGAAAAAATTCTTATAATAAAAAAATCGTTCTCTTTATTCAGGAAAGATATAATGAAAAAGCAGAAATAGAAATATTACCTATAGAAACCCTTCCAATGTATTCGGAAGACGATGAATTAGACCCACCTTCACAGGTTACTGAAATTAAAGCAAAGATTAAAGCAGCAGATGCCATTCTAATTGCAACACCTGAATATAATCACTCCATCCCAGGATTTTTGAAAAACGCATTAGATTGGTTTTCTCGTGTAGATAAGGTATTAGTTGGAAAACCTGTCATGATCGTGGGTGCTTCTCCAGGAGTACTTGGAACCGTGCGGGCTCAGGTACATCTTCGGCAGATTTTAAATTCGCCGGGAATGGGTGCCCTTGCTTTGCCAGGAAACGAAGTATTTATTGGCGGAGTGAAAGAAAAACTTGATGAGTCAGGCAAGTTAACTCACGAACCAACTATTCAATTTTTAGATACAGTGATGAAAAATTTCATGGAATGGATTAAGAAAACAAAATAACAAAAAAGCCTGCAAAAATTCTGCAGGCTTTTTTGTTATTTTTTCCTCGTTATTTCCTGACTCTGAAATTAGAAGAGTATTAAAGTAAGATGATACAAAAAATCGAATAGTGCTTTATATATATAGATCTGTTAAACAAGGTTGTTGATTATAAGGGAGTCTGCGACACTCCACGAATACATTCGCATATCCTTTGTCCAGAGCTTAATCATGTATTATAGTTCAAATTTACTGAGGAAAAATGGGCTGGCAAGACTCCACAGCTTGGCTCGAGTGAGTAAGTTTGGCAGTTCGTACACGGAAATGGAATGGAGCCCAACAGGGCAAGGAAGGCTACGACAGCCTTTAGCAGTGCACGATGAAAAAGCATAGCTTTTTCAAGGAAGTTGCGACTTTAGCCTTTCATCCTTATAATGCCTAGGTTAGGACAAAATGGGATCGCGCGCCCAATAAAATGTTGGATAAACGCTTCCGCCAAGGACAAAACCGCGGCGAATCCCGGCGTTTGCGCTCTTTTTATAAAAAATCAAAGTCACGGTCTATTTATTATTTAGTATAGCAATTGAAAGCTTTTTAAAGATAAACTGAGTATTTCATAAATGTCTCCGTTTACTTTCGAAGTTCACAAATCCGACACAATCCTGTATACTCACCTTTGTTGACTACGGACCCCGACTTTCATGAGAGTTGAAAGTCAAAAATAAAAAAGGAAGAGGTACTAATTTTGAATTTAAATACAATTAAATATTCTTGGTTTGGAAATATTAAAGGGGATATTTTATCAGGTATTGTTGTGGCTCTAGCATTAATCCCTGAAGCTATTGCATTTTCTATCATCGCAGGAGTTGATCCAATGGTTGGCCTGTATGCTTCCTTCTGTATTGCTGTTACCATTGCATTTGTTGGCGGTCGTCCTGCAATGATTTCAGCAGCCACTGGTGCTACGGCACTCTTGATGGGATCCTTGGTTAAGGAGCATGGTCTGCAATATTTGCTTGCAGCCACCATTTTGACTGGTGTTATTCAAATCATTATGGGTGCTATGAAGCTGGGCCGTTTGATGAAGTTTGTTCCAAGATCCGTAATGACTGGTTTTGTTAATGCCCTTGCGATCCTAATTTTTTCCGCTCAGTTGGTTCATTTTAAAGGTGCAACCTGGGTAATGTACGCGATGGTAGCAGGTGCGCTTGCTATTATTTATATTCTTCCTCGGTTTACAAAAGCGGTACCATCACCGTTGGTAGCAATAATTGTTATTACAGCTATATCTATATTTACAGGAAGCGATGTCCGGACAGTAGGAGACATCGGAGAATTATCATCAAAACTGCCTGTTTTTCTAATTCCTGATATTCCATTTAATTTTCAAACACTGCAGGTTATTTTTCCTTATTCCTTATCTATTGCTCTTGTAGGTTTAGTTGAAACATTTTTAACTGCTTCTATTGTAGATGATATGACAGATACGGAAAGCGATAAAAATATTGAAGCTAGAGGCCAGGGGATTGCTAATATTGTATCTGGTTTGTTTGGCGGTATGGCCGGTTGCGCGATGATTGGTCAGTCTGTTATAAATGTTAAATCGGGTGGCCTAGGAAGATTATCTACATTTGTATCAGGTTCTTTTTTATTAACGCTAATTGTGGTTCTTAAAGGTTTTCTGGTGCAAATCCCAATGGCAGCTTTAGTTGGCGTTATGTTTATGGTATCCATTGGAACATTTGATTGGTCATGCTTAAAGTCATTTAAAAAGGTTCCGGTTACAGATACAATCGTTATGATTGTGACTGTGATTACAGTAGTAAAAACTAGTAACTTATCTTTAGGTGTATTATTTGGTGTTATCTTAAGTGCATTATTTTTTGCAGCTAAAATTTCAAAAGTGAAAGTAAGCAGTCTATCTTCAAAAGGTTCTCACAAAAAAATCTATCACGTAACAGGTCAGCTCTTTTTCGCCTCGGTAACAGAATTTGTAAACAGCTTTGACTACAAGGAAGACGTAAAAGAGGTAGAGATTGATTTATCCAATGCTCACCTTTGGGATGATTCTGCTGTTGGTGCTATTGATAAAGTGATTATGAAGTACCGCCAAAACGCTGTAAAAGTGACTTTAAAAGGGTTAAATACTGAAAGCAATAAACTTATTAATAAAATTGGAATTCATAATAAGCCAGGCGGACTGGAAAAGGTTTCAGGACACTAAAGAATGAAAAAAGGATGCATTTACGGCACCCAGACTGTCGACGAACTCGATGAAAGTCGAGCTTGCCTACAGTCTCTTTTTTTTTGCAGAGGGGGCTAATAAAGGTAAGTTTAATAAGGTAACCGGATCAATACTTGGGCTGAATACTTCCGAATACGCATCCTTGGTAGTTTATAAATGAAAGAGAGATCAAGGGCTGGTACCATCGCCTTTTTCTAATAGACGTAAATGTTGATAAAAAGTTCCATTAGAAAAAAGAAGACCTATACTAGAGTTCCTGTGAAGAATGCTGGTCTCCTGTATCTACTTCCTCAATTTCAAGATCAGTTTCAAGCATTTGGGTAGCAAGCTTATTTAAAGGTTCATTTTCATTCAATCCATAACTAAAAGAATCGTTTATATCTTTTTCCTCTAAGGAGGCCATAATTCCATCTATATCATTGTGATCCCCAGCTATTGAACCGAACCCCTGGTTATGCTTTTTGTTGCTTACAAATCCAGTCGGAAAATTATTCCCCAGGTTTACACAGGAGGCACCTTCGACGGTTCCAATGGAGATTGTACCAATAAAAAAGGATGGGGAGAACTTTTTCACATAAACACCCTTTCCTTAATCAATTGTATAAGCCACTTGCTTATCATTTATCTTTACTTGAATATCATTTCTTTTGTCGGCTTTTTGTTGCTTTGCTGTCTTCTTTTTTGGATGAACCACAGGGGAGAAGGTGTTACCGAGGTTTAACATACCGCTCAATTCGTTTATATCCAGTTTATCCAGATGAAAAGCCAGCTCTTCAAGATTTACCTCATTAAGATGAAGGTCCTTTATATCCACGTTTATAATAATTGGAGGGGGTTGTTTCTCCTGGAACGTTTTTTCGAGCATATTGATTTTTCGATATACTTCCTCGATTTTCATTGCTAAGTCTTCCTGTTCCATATAGTTAAATCCTTTTTACCTATTTTTCTCTAAGCTTGCTGAGTTTTTCCTTATATTATTGTTGCTTCCAGTAATTCTTCCAAATCCTTCATTTATTATTGAATCGCTTTTCCTGCCTTTTTGAACATTCGTTCCAACAAAAAAACCTGATGATTCCCTCAGACTGTGAATCTTAATTGACGTATACTTAATCGAAGTCATTTTCCTTCTCCTTTTTTATCTATCGGAATAGAGACAATTAGTATTCCTTTTGCAAATTCAGCTGTCAGCTTGTCCAGTCTGTAATCATTTGTAAGGGGGATTTCTCTTTTAAAGGGACCATAAAAACGTTCACTTACTATTGTTTTCATAATGTTAGGTGAGAAGGAATTGTGAATGGCTCCTTCTATAATTAGTGTAGTATTCTCCAATCTTAACGAAAAATCTTTCCGATCTGCTCCAGCTAGGTCTACAGTTACATAAAAACAATTTTCTGTTTCAAATACATCCAGCCTAGGCTCGACAAAAGGTGCAATCTCGTAAAGAAGTTCGGAAATTCCTGGTCCCAGAACCCTTTTTATGTGAGGGTGAAGATGAGGCTTAACCACTCAAATCCCTCCAAAATTATATTTTTCACTTATTTCACTCTATGTGTTTTTTCAGGAAGACATGCCAAAAGGGTATATAAAAGACTCTTAAATTTTAAACCGGTGGGCTTAAATTAAAGAGCCTGTGTTTGAACACTCGGTGATGGGTTCTGACTGTTGATAAGGCCGTCTAAAACATCTGTATCATTTATCAACGCCCCATTAGCTGCATTTAAAACATTGCCTGCAAAAAAGCCAATACCATTATTGACTTTCCGGTGGGCAGCCCAGCCAGGAAGCTGGTTTTCTCCAACAGAGATGACGGCATTAGTATTTAATGAATTTACATTTATAGCCCCAAGTGTAAATGCAATTGGCAATTTCCTTCAGCTCCTTTCTAGCCTAAGTCATTTATAGGGGTGTCGATGACGTCGTTATCTAAAATAACAGATGAGTTCATCGTATTTTGAATGGCACCTGCAAACCTTCCTTGCCCAGCGTTTCGTTTACTGTGGGCGCTCCAGCCGTTAAGGTCATTTTCACCTACAGAAACTGCGGCACCTGAATCTAAGACATTTATATTAATCTCGGTAACATTAATCTCATTTCCATGGTTGTCATTTACCCTTTCGATAATAATTTCAGGACAGTTATCAATCGGAGTATCAACAAAATCATTATCAATGACATAACTAGAGTTTTGGGAGACGATCGAATTACTGGCCGTTCCAAAGCCGTAATTATTTTTTCTATGTGAAGACCAATTATGGGCAAAATTTGTTCCTATAAAAATACCAGAGGAAGTATCAATTGTGTTTACTGAAACTTGATTTAAATTTACCTGGCTAATCATGGGTTTGTTTTTCAACATTTCCAGTCCTTTTCATACATGCCATCAATACATTAATTTATGATATTTAGAGAAAAGTGTTCTTTTCTCTAAATAATGTTTCCCTTTAAAAAAGGTACCATTTTCCAATAAGGCCATGTTAGAATAAATTATCAAAATTTTATAAAAAAGGAGAAATGGATGACTTATCCTGTTTATATTTTTGGAATTCACCCTCATTTTCTGTTTGAATCCCTTTCCTACTTTATCGGTTTCAGGGTATATCTATATACACGGAATCAAGAAAGAATTCCTAAGGACAAAGCGATGTGGGTAGTGGTAGGGGCAATTTTTGGAGCTGCTTTTGGTTCGAAATTTGTTTACTGGCTAGAGAATCCAGCTGAAACTCTACAAAATTGGGATAACATCTTGTATTTAATGAAAGGGAAAACCATTGTAGGTGGCTTGCTGGGAGGATTAATTGGGGTTGAAACGGCCAAAAAGATTATTGGTTGGAGCCGCTCCACTGGTGATGATTTTGTACTGCCTCTTGCAGTTGGAATGATGATTGGAAGGATTGGCTGCTTTTTAACCGGACTGGATGACCATACATATGGAACAGTAACAAACTGGGTAACAGGAATTAATTTTGGCGACGGGGTATATAGGCATCCCACTCAACTATATGAAATTGGATTTCTATTCATTTTTATAATCTTTCTTCTTATTATAAAAAAACAAAATAAGGTTCGATGGGAAGGTTATCTTTTTCAGTTATTTATGCTTGGTTATCTGACATTCCGGCTACTGATCGATTTTATAAAACCCACGCCGCATCCCTATCTTCACTTAAATAATATCCAGGTGGCGAGCATTGCCGGTATTCTTTATTACTTTTTCCTTATTCAGAAAAAGCATAGCCAAATTGTTAACGAAGATATACTTATAAAAGGGGAGATTAGGAATGCCGAATAGGCCATATACCTATTATGACTTAACAATTAGCATTTGTTCTAAGTGTTTAAGGAAAGTGGAAGCTAAAATTATTTTTGAAAATGAAAATGTTTATATGGTCAAAACCTGCATGCAGCACGGAAGAGAAAAGATTTTAATATCAACTGATATTGAGTATTACAAGCTTTCCAGGGATTTTATTAAGCCATCCGAAATGCCGCATCGCTGGAATACACCGATTAAATATGGATGTCCATATGATTGCGGTTTGTGTCCCGACCATGAACAGCACAGCTGCCTAAGTCTTCTCGAAATAACAGAGCGATGTAATCTGAAATGCCCGATTTGCTATGCCGAATCTTCACCGCATAAGGGTACATTCCGCTCCCTCGAACATATCAAATTTATGTTAAACAGTATAGTAGAAAACGAGAAAGAGCCCGACATTATTCAAATTAGCGGGGGAGAGCCTACTATTCATCCTCAATTTTTTGACATACTGGAGATGGTAAAAGCAACGCCTACAAAGCATATTATGGTCAACACAAATGGACTTAGAATCGCTAATGATAAAGACTTTGTAAGGAAACTCGCATCGTACAAACCTGGGTTTGAAATCTACCTTCAGTTCGACAGTTTTGAGAAGGAAGCACTTGAAGAGCTGCGCGGAGTCGATTTAAGGGATGTTAGGAAAAAAGCGATTGACCATTTAAATGAATTTAATATATCTACTACACTTGTAGTTACCCTTAAAAAGGGGCTCAATGACAGTGAGGTAGGAAGGATCATTCAGTATGGCCTCCAGCAAAAATGCGTAAGGGGAGTTACTTTCCAGCCAATTCAGGGTGCCGGACGTCTTGAGGAATTTAATCCGGAAACTGACAGGCTTACGTTAAGCGAGGTCCGGCAGATGATTATCGACCAGTCAGGAGTGTTCGGTGAAAAAGATATGGTTCCGGTACCATGCCACCCGGATTCATTGGCAATGGGATATGCATTCAAACAGAATGGGAAGGTTACTCCATTAACAGGGATGATCGATAAAAACATTCTGTTGGAAGGTGAGAGGAACACCATTGTTTTTGAACAGGACGAAAACATCCGCAACATGATTTTTAAACTTTTTTCCTTAAATCATTCACCCCAGTCGTCAGCGATGTCACTTAAGGACTTACTTTGCTGTCTTCCTAAAATTACTTTGCCGGGGAAAATTGGTTATGACAATGTGTTTAGGGTGATTATTATGCAGTTCCAGGATGCCCATAACTTTGATGTGCGGTCAGTCAAAAAATCATGCGTCCACATTGCTCATCCTGATGGACGAATCATTCCTTTTGATACATTCAATTTATTTTACCGGGATGAAAAAGAGGAAGAGTTGAAGAAAATCAGAGAAGAGGTTGTGCTTCAGAGGTAAGCTGGAGAGGGGGATTCTTATGAGCGGTCAAATTAATAATCCTGATAAAAAGAATGATGGTAACATCGGTGCTGGCATTGCAGTGGGTATTTTAATATATATCCTTACAGTACCTGTGGCATTATCATTCACATTGCTTTGGCTCTTGATAATTGCTCCTTTAATTCATATTGGAGCTATTATCTACTTCTTCGCAAAAGGAAGGAGGTATACAGGAATAGGGCTGCTTTTAATCGCAGGTTTTGCCCTTTTGCTTGTAGCCGCCTGTTATGGATGGGTCTTTACAATGAATCAATAGGACTTTCAAAATCCTTGTTAAGCACAAGGATTTTTCTTTTCACTTTTTTTAAAGTTTATCTTTAGAGTTCCTAAATATTAATAGTATAATATAACGATGTAAAACCAATATGGAAATTTTTTTAAAAGGAGCGTGAGTTGTATTTTGCCTCTAAAAAGTAGATCTTTTCTTGGATCGCCTTCCTTCGCGAAATACTGGTTCTCGCGAATCTTAGCATCCACTGCATTTCAAATGCTTTCATTGGCAATCGGTTGGGAAATGTATAATTTGACCCACGATGCCTTCAGCCTCGGTTTTGTCGGTCTTGCTCAGTTTCTTCCAATGGTCCTGCTAACGTTTGTCGTAGGACATGTAGCAGATCGTTTTGACCGCAGACGAATTGTCTATGTGTGTCAGTTTATTGAAGGCGGTATAGCCATTTTTCTTTTGGTGGGAAACATAAATGGCTCGTTGAGCAGGGAATTAATTTTGCTAGCAGCGGCAATCCTGGGTGCATGCCGTGCTTTTGAAGGTCCGGCAGCCTCGGCCTTATTGCCACAGCTTGTTCCAAAGGGTATTCTTCAAAAAGCAATTTCCTGGATTACTTCAGCAGGACAAACAGCTCAAATCTTTGGTCCATCACTTGGAGGGTTACTATTTTCATTGAAACCTGAGTTTGTCTACATAATAGCAGCAATAGCACTGATAATCTCCGGGGTACTCACATATTTAATACCAAAGATAATAATTGAACGAAGATCAGAGCCTGTTTCATTGCGGTCAGTTTTTTTAGGATTGGTGTTTGTCTATCGCCATAAGGTGATTTTAGGAACTATATCACTTGATCTTTTTGCAGTACTTCTTGGCGGGGCAACAGCGCTTTTACCGATTTTTGCGCAAGATATTCTTCATACCGGAGCTTGGGGATTGGGATTAATGCGGACAGCTCCCGCTGTGGGTGCTTTATTGATGTCTATAGTTTTGGCGTACTATCCACTCAAAAAGGCTTTTGGACCAACACTATTTGGAGCACTGGCTGTTTTTGGATTGGCGACGATGCTATTTGCAGTTTCAAAAAACATATATATTTCAATGTTGGCTTTGCTTTTAATAGGGGCTTCCGACGTAATTAGCGTGGTAATCAGATCATCCCTTGTTCAGCTGCAAACACCTAATGAAATGCTCGGCCGTGTAAATGCAGTAAATTCTTTGTTTATTGGAACTTCCAATCAGCTAGGTGAATTTGAATCCGGCATGCTTGCCGGATTTATAGGTGCTGTACCAGCTGCATTTATTGGAGGTCTTGGAACATTAGCCGTTGCAGGAATATGGATGTATTTATTTCCCTCATTAAGAAGGCTAAGATCACTTTCTGAAAGTTAGCGAAGTCGATAATAACTAGGAAAAAGAGCAGACAGCTAAAAGCTGTCTGCTCTTTTTTAAGAAACCTTATTACTTTCAATGTATGTTTCCAAAGCTGGATGGAATTCTTTTTGAAAATGCCCCTCAGGACATGATTTAATAATTACTGATTGGAATATATTTGATTGATTGGTTTCCAATACTTTGTTGCATTTAGGACAACGCTCTATAAACAGATTCTTAAAGAAACTCATCTATCATTCTCCTAACCCTTTAATTCCTATAGATATACTAAGAATTATACAACGTAAATAAAAAAATACAATAGAAACAACTCATTAAAATGTGGTAATTTTAATGGTAAGTAAATTTAAAAGTATTTTATTCAATTACCTTCCAAATGGATTTAATTAATTGATTTAAAAAAATGGTAAGCGACAGTTAATGGGAAAGAGGCTAAATTTGCGACTTCCTCGAATAAGCGGTGCTATTTCTTCGGTCGATGCTGTAGCCATCGAATCCTTCCTTTTCCTGTTGCACTAACTTTCTGACCCACTTCGGGTGGCCTCCTTTCCGCAGATAAACTGCCAAGCCCCCGCTCGTACTCACAGCACGCTTTTCTGCAGAACATTGAAACAGCGCCAGCATCCTCGTATATACATTGCACCGAGTAAACGCGAATGCATTTTCGAGTAATATCGCAGTTTCCCTTACATAAACATCATCATTAGCCACAGAGTCAAAAAAAAGCGCCGTTCCAGACTATAGCCCGAAACAGCACTTCTTATCAGTTTATTATTTATTTTTCTATTTCAGCTATCTTAACAAGGGATTTTCCCAGATTAGCGCCTTTAAAAAGATCAAGGAAAGCATCTATTGTATGGTCAAAACCCTCAGTAACGGTTTCTTCATACTTAAGCTTGCCTTCACTCATCCAGCCAGCAAGCGCCTTAACACCTTCTCCAAATCTGGATGAATAGTTTCCAACGGTAAAGCCCTGCATGAGTGAACTTGTCTTAATAAGATAGGGTTGAACACGTGGTCCCAAATCTTCGGTTTCATTATTGTATGATGAAATTGCACCACAAACTGGAATTCTTGCAAAATTATTTAATAAAGGGAAAATAGCATCCGATACCTTTCCGCCAACGTTTTCAAAATAAACATCAATACCATTTGGACATGCTTCCTGAAGAGCAGTTCCAACATCCTGGGTCTTGTAATTAATTGCCTCATCAAACCCTAACTCATTCTTAAGGTAATTAATCTTATCTTGAGAACCAGCGATTCCTACCACTCGGCAGCCTTTCAGTTTAGCAATTTGCCCAACAGTTGAACCTACAGCACCGGCAGCACCAGAGACAACAACCGTTTCACCTTCTTTAGGCTTCCCAATATCCAATAAACCGAAATAAGCTGTAAGACCAGTCATACCCAAAACACTTAAATACGTAGAAACAGGGGCAAGATTAGGATCCAGCTTACGAACAGATTTCTCACTAGCAATCGAGTATTCCTGCCACCCCAATGAACCAAGTACCATATCGCCTTTTTCAAAAAGATCTGATTGGGATTCGACAACCTGGCCTATAACGCCGCTTGTAATTACTTCATTCAATTGAAAAGGAGGAATATAAGATTTTCCTTCATTCATCCGGCCACGCAGGTAAGGATCAACTGAAATATAAACCGTTTTTATAAGGATTTCGCCTTTAGAAGGCTCTCCAATAGGCACCTCTACAACCTCAAAATTATCATATGTAGGAGTACCAGTTGGTCTTTTTTTAAGATTAATTTGTTTTGGCAAGTTTTATCATCCCTTCCATTAGTTGTGTTCATTCTTAATATAACCTAAACGAAGAGGATATTAGAAATTAAAAGCATTCCAAAAGTTAAGTGCTTTTAAAAAACAAAAAATTAACAAAGTAGTGTATTCTTTGGTATGTAAGCGGATTCTTATCTGCTTGGATTGAAGAGGAGGAATGATAGAAACGTTTGCAGAAGGGCTGCTTAAACTTCATCAAAAGCTTAATAAACCAATCTTTTTGCGAGAGTGAATGCCTAAGTGCAAAAAGCTGTATTTCTAAAAGAGTGGAATTCCAAAGTAGGTCTTACTAGGACTTAATACAGTTTGATTCAATAAACATTTTAGTTAATTTTCTCAAACCATAAATATATTGCAAAAGGAGAATTATTTTGAAAAAAGTAATGTTGCTGGGCGATTCTATTAGAATGGGCTATGAGTGTTATGTAAAAGAAGCTCTAGAAGGAAAGGCCGAAGTAGTGGCGCCTGAGGAAAATGGCCGCTTTGCCAAATATACATTATGGGGAGTCAATCTTTGGCTTAAGGAATTAGGGCAACCTGATATTGTTCATTGGAATAATGGATTGTGGGATCTCCATCATGAGGCACCAATGGTTGAGGCCTTAACGCCATTACATGAATACCTCGAAACACTCGAGAGAATTGTAAATGAGTTAAAGCGTACAGGTGCTAAAATCATTTTTGCCACGACTACAAGTGTAGCGGAAGATGCAATAGGAAGAAGTAATGCAGAAATTGCTTTTTACAATAAAGAAGCTGTAAAACTTATGCGCATTTTAGGCGTTGAGGTTAATGATTTAAATGCAGTTGTAAATGGGGATTTGTCAGCCAATCTTCATGAGGACAAACTTCACTTAAATGACCAAGGCAATCAACTATGTGCGGCGGAAGTTGTCGAAAAAGTTAAGAAATATCTTTAATTACTAGTGAAATACATATCTCATATAAAGATTAGATAGCAGGGACGCCATGCTATAAACAAATGTATATGTTTTTTCTAATTTTGTCTGTTATAAGCCAACAACTGATCCTAAAGCGCAGACCAGCTACGCAGACAAATAAGTTTCATAAAATCCGTATCTGGGTCTATTCATCCCTTTATACAGCTGTTAAGATAATGTCAGAGAGGCGCCAAGCTGTCGTTTAAGGTTATTAAATGCTATTGTCCATCCACGTTTCTCTTCTGGAAGTGGTTTTCCCATAGGGGGCCACTATTTTGGGTTCTAATCCCGCTTGGTATCCACTCACGGAAACTTATAAGGCAGGAAATTCTGCAGGTTAAGACCTCCATTTCCTGTTCCACTTCCGTGGGTGGATATAAATTCAACGAAAAAGGAGAAACCATGTTGGATACAATTTTAACGACCTTTGCTGCTATTATTGCCATAGCATTAATTTGGTTTATTTGGACCCGACTTTTTCGGTCCGTTACTATTTATGAATATCAGAAGGGCTTAAAGTTTAAGAATGGACAATTTCAGGAAACACTAGGTCCTGGCAGATATAATTACTATACAAGAACGAGTGAAATAGGAGTATTTGACCTGCGTCCTTCTATTCTGCCGATTAACGGACAGGATTTATTAACCGCGGACCAGGCAAGTGTGAAAATAAGCTTATCAGTAAGCTTCAAAGTTATAAATCCTAAAACACTTACTTTTAAGTATGAAAACTACCGTGAATTCTTATATAACGAGATTCAGCTTAAATTAAGAGATATCATTTCTCGTATTGAAATTGAGGGGCTCGTTAATTCCAGGAATAAGTTAAATGAACAGCTGAATGAATTAACTTGTGGGGATGGTCTAGTTGATGGCCTTACTGTTCTTTCTGCGGAAATCAGGGATATAATGCTTTCTGGAGATATGAAAAAAACTTTTTCAGAGGTTATTAAAGCTAAAATAGAAGCGCAATCTGCTCTTGAAAAGGCAAGAGGGGAAGCTGCGGTTCTAAGGAGCCTAGCCAATTCGGCAAAAATGATGGAAAACAATCCTGAGCTAGCAAAATTAAGGTTAATTCAAACTATAGAATCAACTCAGGGGAATACTTTTGTTTTAAATACATCTGAAAATAAATCAATTAGCTAAAAAGGCTATCTCTTTTTCTAAAAGACTAAGAGATAGTTTTTTTTATGCTCAGAATTTATAAATGATGAACGCAGTAGCAATACTAGGGCATCCTTCAAAAAGCTCTTAGCGAAAGCCAGGTTTTTCTAGGGTCAATGTTAAACGATGTTGTTAAGGGAATCTGCGACTGAAATGCGCTACATATACTTCCGTGTTACTTTTGCTTAAGGCATGTTTTATCACTTTTTTCGTAATTCATAACAAATTAATTTCTAATTTCAGGAAAACAGCCTTTTCCCGTTTTAACCTCAACAAAAAAGGAAAAAGTAAACTAAACAACTTTGAGATTAGAGGAGCATCACGATGACCTTAAAAATTAAAGTATATTCAGACTATGTTTGACCTTTTTGCTTTATAGCGGAGGTTCCGCTTGAGGAAGCGATTAAGAATAAAGATGTAGAGATTGAATGGATGCCTTATGAATTAAGGCCTTATCCAAATGAAACACTTAAACCAGAAGGCGACTACCTTCAAAATTCATGGAAAAATTACGTTTACCCTATGGCAGAGCATTTTGGTGTGAAGATGGTATTGCCCAGAGTATCTCCACAGCCGCATACCCATCTTGCCTTTGAAGGTTTCCAATATGCCAAGGAAAAAGGAAAAGCAAATGAGTATAACCATAGAATGTTTACTGCATTCTTTCAGGATGAACTGAATATTGGAGATATAAACGTATTAACCAATATTGGGGAAGAGCTGGGACTTGATCATGAAGAATTTCGTTCCTCTTTAGAAACAAGAAAGTATAAAGAAGTACATCAGAAGGCCTTAAGACATGCATATGAGGAAGCGGACATACAGGCAGTTCCAACCTTTTATATTGGCGAAACAATAGTTAAGGGTGCACGGCCTAAGGAAACTCTTGAAAAAATAATAAATGAAGAAATAACAAAGCAAAAACCAGAAATGGATTTTGAAGGCTGGGTTTGCGGACCAGATGGCTGTTAAAAAAAAGAAAAAGGAGAGAGGATGCATAATGAATAGAAACCCCATTCAATTAACCAAGATTTCGATTTTTCAGGTGGATACAGCAAATAAAATTCGCCAGTCTAATATTAGCGGTTTTAAGCAACCGATCTTTTGTGGTGTACATGGAGGAGTCAAGCAGTTTTTTGGAGTGGAACCAGAAATTGAATATCCGTCCACACTGGACCATACTGTTATTGAAGCCGGTGGTTAACAGAGGAGGTGGAAACACCTCTTTTTTATCGTTTGACAAATTGTATTATTAAGTGCGACATCTAGAAAATACAAAAAAACCCACACTCGCTTCGTGTAAAATAGAAGTTA
>NZ_JBYTCJ010000011.1:0-143563 GCF_058790155.1 Neobacillus sp. FW104-15D2 | reverse complement strand
GGGATCAGCGGGACAGGTGAGACCCCGCAGGCGCTTTAGCGCTGAGGAGGCTCACCGCACGCCCCGCGGAAAGCGAAGCATCCTGGAGTGGAAAACAACCGGCCAATTTAACAACCGCCATCCTTTAAGGACTTTTTCAGTGGCCTCGACTTTTCCTCTCTGTTTTTTTATATTCTATATAAGTCTGTCCCAGAAGCGATGTGCAGCTATCGCTTCTTTAAATGCAGCAGAAAATTCTTTTGGGTCTTCTCCTGCAATTACCCCCGGACTGTTTTCCAGTCCCGCAATCATGGTTAGCCCCTCATGTGTAGCACCAATCGGCTTATAGTGATTAAATGCTTCAGTAATAAAGTAGGCAGCTTCTTTCATAAATTTATCATTTAATTTCTTTCCGCCTGCCGCATACAAAGCGTCAAAAAGTACGGAGTCACAAGTCAGGAAGGTATGATCAATTTCTAGCTCTATCCCTTCCTCCCCTTTTAGAGTACCGAGATTCTCACTAATAATTTCTGGCTGGATTCCCTCTTTTTTTAACGCATCTAAAATTGGCATTACTTCGTTATCCTTAAATCCTTCTGCCAGGATTACACCTACTTTCCGGGTTTTCGGCAGTTTTTTTGTATTTAGCATACTTAGAGCTGGGGAAGACTTTGTATTTTCGGACACCTTAGCTTCCGGCGGATTCGCACCAATTGCCATGGCAAATCCTGTTGCCAGCACCGTACTGACATTGGCAAACATGTCGACCACTTGTTGCTGTACAGATTTACTCTTCACCTTGCCAAGCTCAAAACTAAAAGCATCAATAATGTGCTTTTTCTCTGGTTCACTCATACTGTTCCAAAACATCGTTGCCTGTGAGAAAAAGTCTTTAAAACTTTCACTTCTGCTGCGGACTTTTCTTCCTTCTACTTTCTCTTGGTAATGGACATAGCCACCCTCTGCTTCAGTGGCTGGAGCAGGTGTATTGCCGCCAAGCGAATTGTTATGATAACTTACGCGGCCAACATTAATAGTTTGACGGCCATATCCATCACGCTGATTGTTATGGAAAGGACATACAGGCCTATTAATCGGCAGTTCATGGAAGTTAGGGCCGCCAAGACGAATCAACTGAGTGTCTGTATAGGAAAACAAACGGCCCTGTAATAGGGGATCATTTGTAAAATCAATGCCCGGAACAACATGCCCTGGATGGAAGGCCACCTGCTCTGTCTCTGCAAAAACATTATCAACATTCCGGTTAAGAGTCATTTTTCCAATTATCTTAACCGGAATATCCTCTTCAGGCCATAGTTTTGTAGGATCCAATATATCAAAATCGAATTTAAATTCTTCTTCCTCACTAAGAAGCTGAACCCCTAATTCGTATTCCGGATAATCGCCTTTTTCAATAGACTCCCATAGATCCCTGCGATGGAAATCGGGATCTTTACCAGCTATTTTTTGAGCCTCATCCCAAACAAGTGAATGTGTCCCCAGAACTGGCTTCCAATGAAATTTTACAAAATGGGCCTTCCCCTCTCCATTAACCAAACGAAAAGTATGGACACCAAACCCTTCCATCATTCGAAAACTTCTTGGTATTGCCCGATCTGACATCGCCCACATAACCATATGAGCAGACTCCTGATTATTGGCAACAAAGTCCCAAAAAGTATCATGGGCAGATGCTGCTTGTGGCATTTCATTATGGGGCTCAGGTTTAAGTGCGTGCACTAAATCAGGAAATTTAATTGCATCCTGAATAAAAAAGACCGGAATATTATTTCCTACTAAGTCATAGTTTCCTTCCTCAGTATAAAACTTGGTTGCGAATCCCCTTGCATCACGGACTGTCTCAGCAGAGCCGCGTGAACCGGCGACAGTTGAAAACCTAACAAATACTGGTGTTTTGACAGATGGATCCTGTAAAAATTTCGCCTTTGTATATTCTTTCATTGATTCATATACTTCAAACTCTCCGTGAGCAGCAAACCCTCTTGCATGGACGACTCTTTCTGGAATTCGTTCATGATCAAAGTGGGTCATCTTTTCCCTGAAATGGAAATCCTCCATTAAGGTAGGGCCCCGCTCACCAGCCATTAAGGAAAACTCATCTTCTGAAACCTTTAACCCTTGATTGGTAGTGAGGATCTTATCCTTGTCATCCGCTCTAAAATCCTCTAGCTGCTCATTTTTACTTTGACTATTCACTTTTCGTTCTTCACCCATTCAGTTGTTCCTCCTCTATATTTCTTTTATGTAAAAACAGGATGCCATCACTTTTTTACCCTGTTTAAGAGCACTAAAAACAATTGGTTAAGACTTTTTATGCCTGAGTATCTAGCGATTTATGGGTTCTTCTTTTGATAGTAAAAAGCTTCCCTTCATTAAAGGGAAGCTAGATTTTAACATTTAGTTTTGCATTAATGATCTAGTGTGAATCAATCGTTAATTCAATTAAACCCCCATCTTCTCGTCGGAATGGGTAACTATCCTTACCGCTTTCCCTTCAGATCTAGGAATAGACTTTGGCTGCAGAATTTCTACGTCAACTGTAATAAGGCAATGACTTTTAATAATTCTTTGGATTTCT
This sequence comes from Neobacillus sp. FW104-15D2, assembly GCF_058790155.1. Taxonomy (NCBI): domain Bacteria; kingdom Bacillati; phylum Bacillota; class Bacilli; order Caryophanales; family Bacillaceae; genus Neobacillus; species Neobacillus sp. FW104-15D2. The sequence continues at coordinate 140,985 of NZ_JBYTCJ010000011.1, read as the reverse complement.
TTTTTGAGGTTGTTTATTTTGGCGTGATGCATATCCCCATTTACTTCATAATAAAGTGTTTCACATACTTCTACTTGAAGTTCGATGTGCTGGAGGCTGCCTTTTTTAAAGAGGTGGATTTGATAATGCGGTTCGAGTTCTTTGACATGCAGGAGAAAGTGCTCAATTTGTGATGGAAATACATTAACCCCTCGAATGTTCAGCATATCATCTATACGGCCTTTTACTCGTGACATTCTCATAGTAGTCCGCCCGCATTTGCATTTTTCTCTATTAATTGAGGCCACATCACCTGATCGGTATCGGATGACTGGAAAAGCTTCCTTCGTTAAGCTTGTAAATACCAATTCCCCATCTTCGCCATCTGGAACAGGCAGAAGTGTAAGTGGATCAATGACTTCGACAAGGAAATGGTCTTCAGCGATATGTAATCCGTCCTGTGCCTCAGGGCATTCCATTGAGACACCGGGTCCCATAACTTCACTTAATCCGTAAATGTCACACGCTTTTATATTTAGCCTTTCTTCTATCGTCTGGCGCATTTCTTCAGACCATGGCTCTGCTCCAAGAATTCCAAACTTTAACGATGTTTCTCTAGAGTTCTTTCCCAGCTCCTCCATTCTTTCGGCTAGATTTAATAAATAGGAAGGAGTACAGCAAATAACAGTTGGCTTAAAATCTTCAATAATGGTAATTTGCCTGTCTGTATTTCCTCCAGACACAGGAACCGTCACCATCCCTAGCTTCTCACTTCCATAATGAAGGCCGAGTCCGCCTGTAAACAGACCATATCCATAAGCATTGTGCATGATTTCCCCTGGCTTTCCTCCGCCAATTGTGATTGCCCGGGCCACTATTTCTGCCCAATTATTAATATCATTTTTCGTATATCCCACTACAGTTGGCTTTCCACTCGTGCCGGAGGAAGCGTGGATGCGGATTAACTCGTTTTGCGGAACAGCAAATAAACCAAATGGGTAATGGTCTCTTAAATCCTTTTTTAAAGTAAACGGAAGCCTCGTAACATCTAGGACTGATTGAATATCATCAGGATTTACTCCTAGTTCATCAAACTTCTTTTTATAAAAAGGAACCTTTTCGTATACCCTCTTAACTGTTTGCTGAAGATGCTGCAGCTGATAATGTTCAATCTCACCCTTGGGAGCGGTTTCAAAAGTATGCAAGATCATTCAGAAATACCTCCATATCCTTAGACATATATAACGAAATTTTTCCGGCTGACTATTTTCTCGTCTTTCTATTACCACTTAATTTAACTTAGAAATTCCTCAAAGTCAATAATATTCAAAATATTTAGTATTTAATTAAATTAATCATTAACACAAGAAATAAGGATTAAGGTGGGGCAAAAAAGACAAAATAACTTATGCCATTATTATCCTAAGGAGCAGCCAAATGCCTGAATATACGGAAATCGTCATTAGGACCTTAATAGCATTTATTTTACTTTGGGTTTTTGTCCATATCCTTGGTAAACAGACCATTTTCCAAAAAACGTACCATCTTTATATTGCCTCGATAACAATGGGGACCCTTGCCGGGAATTTAGCTTTTAATATAAAAATAAGATTTGGTTACTTTATCTTATCTTTTTTTATTTTGGGAACAGTTATTTTAATACTTAATAAAATGGCTGTCAGCAATATTCGTTATCGTAAATGGATAGTAGGCAAACCCATCGTTTTAATTGAAAAAGGCCATATTTTGGAGAGTACGATGAGAGAAGGTGGCTTCACACTTGAGGATCTCAAGCAGTCCCTGCGGAAAAAAGGAATTTTCAATATAGATGAGGTGGCATTTGCCATTTTGGAGGTGGATGGCACCATATCTGTACAAAAAAAGGCAGAATATCAAGCTATCACAAAAAAGGACTTACACATCAATGTTCCTCCCACCACCACTGCAATTGAGTTAATATACAATGCTTGCATATTAAACAACAATTTACTAAAACACGGCTATAGTGAAGAGTGGCTAAATACGGAACTAAATAAAAGAAAACTTAAAGTTGAAGATATATCCTATGCTGTAATAGGTACACATGGAAATTTGTATATTGATTTGTTCTGTGACCATATATCTACTTAACCCAGTAGGATAGATTCAGCCTAATTCTCATCTTAATTTTAAGGGGTAATATAATGGAAAACCAAAATGCTAAAAACCAAAAAAGTCAAATCTCAACCAATCACAACAATCAAAATACTATGGATCAGCTTGGAGAAATCATTACAGAAACAGCAGAAAATATTGGTGATTCTATTTCCCAAGTATTGAATCTTGGAAATGAAAAAAAACCTTCTAATCGTAAAGAAGGTAAATATTCGTGATAGCAGCTTGTCCTTTTACTCATTCTGAATCAGCGTAAGTCTTATTCGGTATACTACAAGATAATACGTTAATTTGAAAGTGAGAGGGATTATATGTTTTATGAAACCACCTTTTTACCGCCGACTTCAAAAAAAGTAAATATGAATACACCACCCTATATCAATGAAGAAATCATGAGAGAGATTGATGAAAATGTTAACCTGTACAGAACAAAATCTTCTCTTGAAATAAAAGAGCGCCTAAAAGAATTAGATCATGAATGGGATACAGAACGTGTTTTAGAGATGAACTTCGCTTCCCTTGCATTGTGGTCATCTCTATTGGGGCTTCTTGGAAGCAAAAAATGGCTTTTTTTATCTGGAGTGGCCAGTGTTTTTATGATGCAGCATGCCCTTAAAGGGTGGTGTCCACCATTATCAGTAATTAGGAGATTCAAAATAAGAACAGCCTGGGAAATTAACCAGGAAAGAGAGAAACTAAATAAGCTAATACATTAAATCTTCTTTGGTTTGTTTTTATAGATTTTAAAAAAAGCGCAAGCTCATGTCTGTAGGGTGAAAGGCTAAAGTCGTCCCTTCCTATGGCAACCCTTTCTACCCAAACTTTCCTCCGGCCCCCCCTTTCCGCGGACTAAATGCAAAGCCTCCTTTCTTTCCTTACTGAGGGGGCTTTTCAGCCCGTTTTCCCCGCAAATTCCCTTACAATCAACAACATGTCGACACTTAACACCATAGATACTAATCATTTTAATTTATATATTTTATTTCCACAGTTCAGTTTCGAGCGTCCATTTTAAACGCCGTACCCATTCCTTTTGGGCTTCAAGTGGTGCCTTTTGTACCCTATACAAAACCTTCCACACCTTATAGACGCAGTATGCTTTCATTTCTTCCGGAGAAAAGTGCGTTATATTATAGGTCTCCATAAAAAGCGGAAGCAGCTCATCAGCATATTCCGGGTAATGCAGCCTAGTAAACCAGCACACCCAGCCAATATCTGTTAAGGGGTTTGCCCACTCTGCCCACTCCCAATCTAGCACTGTTATTTTGTTGTTTTCGGGAAACAGGACATTATGAATGCCAAAATCACCGTGAGTCAATACCCAATTGCTTTTCTGGTCATCTATAGAAAAAAGAATCTCTTTAGATTGCTGAATAAGGTCATCAGGAACAAAGTCCAATTTCAAATCAAGTTTTTGTAAATCGCATTCCCTTACGCCTTTTGGATCATTATTGTATTTCCTCGAGTGAATAACTTTCGCCAGAGTGTCTCCCATATATTTGTATAGCTCTTTTGTTCTTTCTATTTCCTTATTGTCCAGCAGGGATTGGCCATTTAAACCTTCCCGGTAATCCATTAGAATAATTTGAATGGCGTCTGTTTCAACTACATCAAGAATCTTTGGAGATATGCCTGTACCATCTAAAATTTTCAAACTATGAATTTCATTATGTATATCTTCATTAAAAGAGTTAACTACCTTTGCTACCATTTTTGGTTCAGTTCCTTCTAACAGAAAGGTTTCATTCGTATAACCCCCAGACAAGGGAATTGGTGTTGCATTAAAAAGTCTTTTTAATAATTGTTCAGTCAATTTTACACATCCATTCATTTTATATTGGTTAATTCGAATTCCTTCTTTTGGTTAAGGTTAAATAATCCATTGGAGAAATTTTTGAGGTACTCCTATTTCTATAATAATCGAAATTCACTTATATGGGAGATTCATAATTAATATTGAAATGGAAGAATGATAATAAAAACTTGGGTCATTATTATATCCTTGTCTTGCTATAAGGAAACTGTTAAAAGAATTTGAATTTGGACTGCAGAAGTCAGAGTTTCTGTATTTTAAGAAGTACTGAATAAAGTGGGGTTGGCAAAATTTTTTATATATTTTGCAGGTGTAGGTACGGCAGTATTCACAATTTCCAAGTAAACATACCTTATTTGCTTTTGCAGTTTCAACTACTATTTTCTTTTATAAGCGTACTGTAGGAGCTATCTTGTCAGTGTTATCTTTATTAACGGGGTGTCCTGGATTTGGATAGGGCATCACTATCCGTCTGACATAGCTGGGAGCGCAATTTTAGGCTCCTTTATCAGTATGTCAATTCACAAATATCAACTCTTATGAAGAAATAAATGAAATGTAATGATTAGTATTCTTCATTTTCTCAGTAATTAAGTGCCTCTGACGCTCGGTAAAATGGACTTAGATTGGGAAGGAGAATGGTTAACTGCTTCCTCATTCGCCTGTGTTTGAGGCATGTGCAAAGCTGATGTATCACCAGTTCCATAAATTTCCCCTCCTGAATTTGAACTTCCTGAACCAGATTGATTATTTGTGATTGAAATTGGGGAGATATAAACAGCTCCGCCAAAATTAACAATACCACCAGAAATGGTATTAATATAAATTCCTTCTCCACGTATCGCCACAAATAACACTCCCCTCTAATTTTTATATGTGTATGCACCGGATTATTAACCTGTATAAACAAACACCTATAACAAGCATGTATCTCCTCTACAAATAAATAAAGCCCCCATAAAATGGGGGCTGACTCATCTATATCTCCATCGATTTTTCCATAATCTTGGTTACAACAGGTATACTATCTATTACCTTTTTTGTGTAGGTATAATCTCCAAAACAATATGGATATCGGAAATTGCCGAGATTACCCCCACATTTGTAGGTAGAAGGAGATTTCTTCACTTGCAATTCGGAATATGCTTTTGCTAAAGCTTCGGTATGCTTTAGGCCGTGCTCAGCAACAAAATCAATATAACCAGGGCCCATATTATAAGCCTGGATAATAGTATCAAGGTCTACCTTCTTTTTTCCGCCATAAAGATACATTTGATGAAAATGAAATACACCCTGCTGTATGCTTTTTTCAGGACTGTTAATTTCATTCCGCTGTTTCCCGGCTGATTCAGACGCCTGCATAGGGTCATTCCCTTTTCCCTTGCTTTCCTGATACATGATGGCCATGAGCAATGGAGTGAATTGATCCATTTTATATTTTAACAACTCATTTGTTATTAGAGGTTTATATTGAAGAATTCGATCTTCCTGCGGCTTTTCAACTAGGGTATTATATGCCCAAAAGGAGGAAACAGCCAATATTAATAGTATGATTGTAAAGGACGAACGTCCTCTTTTTCTCCTTTTCTTATTAGACATATATTCACCGCCTTACCTAACTGATTTTCAAAACATAATCTTCACAAGGTTATATTATAATATAGAAATCTATTAAAATGCACCTGGTAAAACCAATCATTTTATAAAAGATTTTCGTTTAAACGATTGGCAGGAATTCTCCTCACTTATGAAAAATCCATCTCTAAAACGAATAATATTTCTTTTATCGGGACTAACTTTTCTTAGTACACTGCCCTCAAGCGAAATAATTACATCCAAATGCTACTTTAATTCATTCTAGACTTCGCACTTTCATAGTGCCCATCTAAAATTTATGGGATTATGTACGTTTCCCGTAAATTGAGGATGGAAAACAATGTTTGCTTCTCATCTGATACCCAGCACTATTTTCCTGGTATCCCTACTTTCATGGCAATGGACATCTAAACCTTTATTCCAATTACTTCTGTCCGCTTCCGTGAAAGAATCCACATCTTTTAACTTTTTTCTTCCAAGGACAGCTAAAACTTCCATTAGCCTCCTTCCACTCCAATGGAACAGGACCTAGAATGAACCCATCGTTTTCGATATTACTAATTTTTCCGGATAAATATGGGTATTATTCTTATTGTAGCGCAACCTTATCCTATACTAACCGTCTACCTTTAAAAGGGGGTCATTAATTGAAAAAGTTCATCCTAGCTGTACTTTTTATATTGACTTTTATTTTCTTATTTAGTTGCAGTATTTCTAAGGAAACCATTACAAAGCCCGAACCTGAGATTTCAGAAACCGATATAATAGAAATGCATGGAGAAATGGAAAATGCAGAGAGACTTGACCTATTTGTGGAACAAGTAAACAAGAACGTAAAGGATAAAGTACGGCTGGTCAGATATACAATTGAGGGAGACCCCATTTTTCATATCCTTGACTATAACGGAGAAAAATTGATTTTGACCATTGATACTTCCCATGACCAATATGGTCAGGGAGGAAAAACCAAATATGAGTGTACGGGTATTAAGAAAACAGAAACCGACGTGGAAACTAAATATTTTCTAACAGGATGCCCTAATAATGAAATAGGAAATCTGCTTACGATTTCGTATGACACAGAGAAAGAAGATTATTTTGGATTCAGGCTTAAGTTTGGAAAAACCAAAAAACACGAGATTAATACTAAAGAACAGTCTGTAACCATGGCCCTTCCTAATGGAGATTATAAGGTCGTAAAGGATTTTCAATTATCCAGGCTTGAAATGAATCAAATTTATAAATATATGCTTTTTTCGAACTACCTTGGTGAAAAAAAGTTCTCATCCGATTGCGGTGACTCCTCAGAAAAGCCGTATGAGCTAACAGTCTGGATTAATGATGCCACCCGGGAATTTAACTGGAAGGAATGCGACAAAAGCAAGGATGGCAAGAAAATGACTAAACTTGCGAATGAAATCATTACTATTCTTAAAAAGAATCCGGTATACAAGGAACTTCTTCAGGATTTTAGTGGAATATAGACTTTAATATATAAATAAACCTTTAGTCGAAAAGGTCATAAACTTAGAAACTTTAATGTTCCCATACAAAAAAGCTTGGTTTCTCCAAGCTTTTTTCTTGTTTATTACTTTTCCATTGATATTCTATCTTTGAGTAATAGTAATCCCGTTCATCATAGCAGGACCGTTACAAACAGTTCCCGTATTGCATAATATTGAAGCCTAGTTTGGTTTTCTTTATCCAGTAATTTTCACCGCTCTTACTTACTATTGCTCAGATTTTATTATGTATTGCAATCCAGCATAAGCTGTTTGGAAGGTCAATATATTCTTGTTTAAATCACCAGCAGCCATGGCTAACTCCGGTGTTATACCAACTAGAATGCACTGTGTCCCTATTAGGTTCAAACAGTCATTTAATTTTTGAAGCTCAAATTTCGTTTCCAGTTCAAATTCATATAAGCCACTAAGATCGATTAAGACGTTCTTAATACTATTTTGAGCGCATTGTTCCAAAACAGAAACGATTAACCGATCAGCACGGCTTTTATCAAACTCTCCTATTAGAGGAAGCGCGAGGGTGTTCTCCCATATATTAATCATTGGAACAGACAATGCATTAATAAGCTTCTCTCTTCTTTCGTCTTCTTCCGCTTTTGTAGTAACGTCCATAAGCATTACAACATATCCGTCAATGGTTCCAGATACAGCTTTTAATGGAGTCACCACAATATCAGCCACAAATTGATTTCGTATATTTATTCTTGCCCTATGTGTTTCAGTAAGCTTTTCCATTACGACTCTTTGATATTTAGGATTTTGATGAAAGCTATCCATGTTTGTTCCAATTAACTCTTTTACACTGGAATAACCGAAAAGTGGAACCACATGAGATAACAGTTTAGCAGCAGCTTCATTCAGCCAAACTATATTATAATTTTTATCAGCTAAAATGATATTTTCTCCGATACTATTTATCGCATTTAAAGCCTTTATATTTTCTGGCCAAATTCCTATTCCATTCATTTTATTCCACCTTAAAACTTTAGTCTCGCTATTATAGCACAAAACATGCTAATATCCTTTTTTCAAGGCCTAACACCTTGTTGGTATCATCAATAATTACATTCTCCGGCAGAATATATAAAAATATACCTATTGCTTTTCCATACTATATTTGCCTCTTCTCACACCTAGGCTATGTTTTTTACGATTCATTAGAGGGTAATGTTAAACCAAGTACCAAATAATAGAGGAGGCATAACAATGGCAAACAATTCACATGATGGACGCGATCAATACTTTAAGGAAAGAGCAGGAACCGATGATGCCAGGTTCCACGTTGTTCCGCACGATGAAGAGGGCTGGGCTATAAAAAAAGAAGGTGAAGATGAACCTGAATTCACTTCAGGCTCTAAATCCGAAACAGTCAAAGAAGCAAAAAGAATGGCTGAAAAAACTGGCACTATGGCGTACATCCACGATGATGATGGGAAGATTGAAGAGCAATTTAACTATCAGGAAGAAGCGAACGAGTAAATTGATCTCCTACCAATATTGAAGGGCTGTCCTAAATGATAGGACAGCCCTTCTTATGTTATCTCTATTAAGGATTGTAATCTTGAAAAATTCCCTATGGAAATGAGATTTTATTAGTGTTTTTTCAGCCTAACAAACCGTCTTTTTTTGTGGATAGGTTCATTTTTGACGGACTCCTTTTTAAGAAGATTTAAAAAGCGGAACATTTCAAGCGCAAGAAGCATGCCACTAATCCACACTGCACTAAATACATACCCAGCCACCAGATCGCTTGGCCGGATTTGGTGAAGATAAATTCTGCTTGTGAAAGACCATGATAAAACTAAAACAAAGAAAACAAAGGTTATGAAGGATAAAATCCAATTTCTCTTATGCCGAATCAGCATGATGAATAAAAATCCGTAAATCGACAAGACCAGGATTGAAGGCATATCCGGGAAATGAGGGCTAATCCTGTTTCCCAATATAAATTGGGTAATCCAGTGAATTCCTTTTGATAATAAAATATCTCCTGCTAAAGTAACAACCCAAAAACGCAGTTCAAGTGTCCTGTTTTTATTATTAATAAATATTACAATGGCACTTATTAATGCAATGATGGCTAATACCCTCATTGATGACAAATGATTTAACATAATCATAATTCCGTTCCAGTGTTTATTAAATAAAGAAAAAATAATTGTCTTAGTCACAATATTAAATTGGTCATTCTCATGACTAATAAAATTTTGGATAGTACCCACCATTAAAGAAAAGAAGATTACAAACAGGCTAAAAATGAAAAAGATCATAAACTTGATCTTCAGGAAACTCTTATATTTCTTAAAAATAGCCTGGTTTAAGAGAAGAAATGATTCCTTTACAAATTGTTTATTTGCTTTAATAGCAATATAAATAAGCACTATTACAGCAATTAATATGCTGGCAAGCACGAGCCACTTTTTTATTTCTGCTTCATACATATCCCACTTGGGACCTAGCAAATTTCCTAATGAAATGAAAACTCCTACCCAAAGCAGTACACCAATATTAGCAAAAACAGAAAATGTCCGGAATGGAAGCTTTATTACACCTGATATAATACTGGCTATATGTCTGACGCCAGGTATAAAGAAAGAAAAAATCAACAGGACTTTTCCGTATTTTTTATACCACGAAGACATTTTGTCCATTTTTTCAGGTCCCATATGGATATAATGACCGTACTTTCGAAAGAAAGGTGCCCCCAGTTTATATCCAAGCCAATAGGAAATAGTTATTCCAATGGCTCCTCCAAGACCTGCCGAAATAATTGAAAGGTAAATATTCATTTTCCCCTGGAAACAGAGAACTCCAACATAACTCATAAGAGCTTCATTTGGGATAGGGAGAAAGATGAGTTCGAGCATCAATGAAATAAAAAGGACAATATATCCATACTGATTTAGCAAATGAATGATTAGATCCAAGGTTAACACCACCGTTTTAAATAAACCCTTTATATTTCCGAGTTAAAAAAGTTAACAACATATATTACACTTTCCTAACTTTCTTTTACTCAAACCATTCTACTGCTCAAAATAGAAGAAAAGAAAGTTTTTATATAAGATTAATTTAAATTTAAGTGATCTTTAATTTTCCTCTTGAATAAAGGGGAGCAATAGCAAAAAGCCAAAAATAAAGGCTGCACACCGGGCAGCCTTAAATCTGGTTTTAAAAATTTATGCTTTTGCTAAAACAATCCTACGCTTTGAATCCGTTAGCAGCGAAGAGACATTTTGTGTTTCTTTCTCTAGAATCCAATTTATTATTTCAGCAATGCTTTTAGTTTCATCAATTTCGATTTCGTTAAGGTATGATTTGATCGACTTCCTCCAAAGTTGCATCTCTTTCGGATTTTTCAATATGCTTAACAATTGTTTCTCAAAGGGCAGACCTTTATCCAATTCAAATACAAGCCCTTTATTTTTCAAATATTTTAGGTTTATTTTTTCCTGTCCAGGAAGGACAGAATGAATAAATATTGGGAGTCTTTTTTTCAGAACCTCACTTATGGTTACGCCACCAGGTTTTGTGATAATCGCATCTGCCTTTTCATACAGCTTGTTCATTTCTATTCTGGAAGAAATGTAAGGTAAGGGCTTAATATGATCAAGTCTCCATGACAAGATTTCCTGGTACATTTTTTTGTTTTTTCCACAAAGAACAATAAAGTCAGATTGGGAAGCATCCTTTAAGTCTTCAACGAGGTTCATTATGCTCCCAAGTCCGTTATTCCCACCGGAAATTAAAATTTTCGGTTTATACTTTTGCAGCTTTAGCTTTTCTTTTTTAGTGATTTCTTCATGAACTGGTATGCCAGTTACAATCATTTTCTGCCTTGGAACTTTATATTTCCTTAAAAGTTCCTCTTTTACTTCCTGGCTTGGAAGGAAATGAACATCAATTCCTTCTCTTCCCCAAAAACTATTCATAAAGAAATCTGTATAGGCATTTATTATGGGGATATTACATTTCCCCATTGTTTTTAAATGGCTAAGAATATATGATGGGAACCCATGTGTACATATAATTAGGTCAGGCTTTTTCTCCGTTAATAGCTGTTCCATTTTCCGAAGAAAAAAGTGATGATACCATTTAAATGTATATTCCTTAGAGGAAGGTAAGTAAAAAAACTTTTTATAGGCTAAATTATAGGTATTTGGTGCATATCGAATCCATTTCAAATATCCACTGCTAATAAATTTCTCTAAAGGTTCATTGCTGTAACTCAATATATCAATCTTTTCAAGAACAATATCATCCATATCTTTTTTTAAAGTATCCATTAATGCTTCGGCAACTTGATGATGTCCCGAACGGATTTGCATAAGTGGTAAAAAGAGGATTTTCTTCATTATTCCTTCCCCCTTCCTCATATTTTTAGTACCTTGCTCTCTTTTCAATTTATCACCAAATTTATAATTTACACTTGTTTTAATCGAATTCTAATGAAACTGTAAGAGGAAATTTAATTTCCAATAATGAATGTGCCCATTTTTTACAATATTAGGAGGACTGCCTGCCTCTTCTTTTTTTAATATACTTACTTACTGCAAAGATTAAAAAAGCCAGTAAAAATGCCATTCCTAAATAGGGTACATATTTGGGGTTAATGTGAAAGATACTTCCAAGAAAATATCCTGCCAGGATATAAGGTATTGTCCATAGAAGAGCGCCTAACACAGAAAGAGTCAAAAACCTGGTAAACGGGATTTTGGCAAGCCCGGCAAAGTAAGGACTTATTTGTCGCAAACCTGGCAAGTAAAACCCTATAAGAATCATTTTTAGTCCAGTTTTTGAGTACTTATCTTTCATTTTCTCCAGACGTTCCTTAGTAATTCCTATATATTTTCCATACTTGTTTATAAAGGGATACCCTACATATTTTCCAAGAAAATAAGCTGTAAGCATGCCCATTAATGCCCCTAATACAGAACATAAAAGAGACATCATAATAGACAGCTTATTTTGGATCATTAAAACTCCTATTAAGAAAAGCAATGACTCTTCGGGTGCCGGAATGCCAACAATACCAAAGAATAAAAATAAGAAAATAATGAAATACCCGTAAATCTGTATGTAGTTTAATAATGAATTAATGCTCATTTCTGCTCCTGCAAATTAAGATCTTTTAAAGTAATAAATTGATTTTTGTTCTTCTGGCATTCCTTTAGAAAAACTTCAAGTTTTTTCATCATAAACGCTGGTGCTTCTTCATCCGCTCCCATCGTTGTTCCGCAATCATGTAAAAGCAAAATCGAGTTTTCCCTCGGTGAAGCACGCAGATTATCTAATAAAGACTTTTTACAGTTTTGAACTTTCCAATCGCCAAAGATATTGGACCACATGACAATTTGATATTTTCTGCTTAACAGGAGTGTAAATATATTAAAGTGTCCCCAAGGTGGGCGGTAAAAGTGAACAGTTTGATGCGAATACTTTTCTATAACTTTTTCTGTCTTTATTAATTGCTTTCTTAGGTGCAAAGGTGAAAGCACCCAGCTTGAAATATGTTTATAGTGATGAATTCCAATGGTATGCCCTTCTTTGCTCATTCTCTCAATAATTTCAGGGTATTTCTCTACTTTGCTTCCTACTACAAAAAAAGAGGCTTTTACACCATACTTTTTTAAGAGGTCCAACAATTCCGGTGTATATTTAGGATTGGGGCCATCATCAAAGGTTAAAGCTATTCCAGCTGCATTGGTATTTTTTATAATTCCAAGCTTAAAATTACGAATGATTAGAGTTGGAAGAATAGAATATAGACAAAAAAATATTGTCAGGATGACTAAGCAAGTAATAAAAAAATAAACCACTATCATTTCAGTCCTTTATAGTATGTCTTTATAGTAATTATATTCTAAACCTATTTTCGCCTATACCTTGAATCTCTGCAAATTGGATATATCGGCTATTATTTCCACAGTCTTCTTACTCTCTCCTCTTGCATACCAATGTCTCCCTAAAAACCTTCTAAAAAGATTTAATACTCCCAGTGCTTTAGGGCATCGTACCTCACTAGAATAATTTTCTATTTATTAATCCAAATTTTTTACTTGATAATCTTGTATATACAAGATATGATATGAAACATAGCTTGTATATACATGTAAAAAATGAAAGCGGTATTATATGAATTGCCCGGGGGTATAAAGCAGTTGAAATTTTTCTTTTTTTGTAAATGAAACCCCTTTCGGTACATGTATCTCTCTTTCATATTTAATGGAATGAGGCTGACCCCATTTTTGGGAGCTTTGATTCCCTATTATAGGAGGTTTTAAGAATGGATTTACGGCAACAGGCAGGAGAAATCCTAGAAGCAGTCGGCGGTAAAGATAATATTGCAGCCGCAACACATTGTGTTACACGTTTGCGTTTTGCCCTCGTAGACGAAGCAAAAGTAAACAAAGATGAACTAGAAAAAATTGAGGCTGTCAAAGGCTCCTTTTCGAGCAATGGTCAATTCCAAGTTGTTATAGGCCAGGGAACAGTAGATAAAGTCTACAATGAATTAGCCGATATCGCTGGAATTCATCATGCAACGAAAGACGATGTAAAAGCTGCATCTGCAGAAAAGCTAAACCCACTGCAGCGTGCGATTAAAACACTTGCTGATATCTTTATCCCGATACTTCCGGCAATCGTTACAGCCGGTTTACTAATGGGTGTAAATAACATTTTGGCCAATCCTGGAATTTTCTATAAACAGGCATTTATCGAGGTTCATCCCGCATGGGCAGACCTTGCCAATATGATTAACATTATTGCAAACACAGCATTTGTCTTCCTTCCAGGTTTGATTGGATGGTCCGCTGTTAAAAAATTTGGCGGAAATCCTCTGCTTGGTATTGTTTTAGGTTTAATGCTTGTTCACCCAGATCTTTTAAATGCATGGGGTTACGGGGAAGCATTAAAAGCGCATAAGGTACCTCACTGGAATCTTTTTGGGCTAAGCATTCAAAAAATAGGTTATCAGGGACAAGTTCTCCCAGTATTATTCGCATCTTATGTACTAGCAAAAATAGAAGTGTTTTTACGCAAAAAAATTCCGGATGCATTCCAGCTATTATTGGTTGCACCAATTGCTCTTTTAGTTACAGGTTTTGCATCTTTCATTGTCATTGGACCTATCACATTCGCTATTGGAAATGCATTAACAACCGGTTTAGTTTCAATCTTTGATCATTTCCCTGCACTGGGTGGAATTATTTATGGCGGACTTTATGGTTTATTGGTTGTCACCGGTATGCACCATACTTTCCTTGCTGTTGATATCCAGCTTATCGGAAGCACAGGAAGCACGTTCCTATGGCCTATGCTTGCCCTGTCAAACATTGCCCAAGGCTCTGCAGCACTTGCAATAATGTTCGCTACAAAAGACGAAAAATTAAAAGGACTTTCTTTTACTTCTGCAATTTCTGCATGGCTTGGTATTACAGAACCAGCCATGTTCGGGGTAAACCTGCGCTATCGTTTCCCATTTATTTCGGCTCTTGTAGGATCTGCAATTGGCGGATTACTTCTTACAATCAATCATGTTCGTGCAACATCGATAGGTGTAGGCGGTATTCCTGGATTCCTATCTATTTTTCCAAATAAATGGCCAGTATTCTTTCTTGGTATGGCAGTAGTTCTTGTTGTACCTTTCGTTGCAACTTACCTAATAGCATTACGCAGAAGAAAAAATAACAGCCTGTAAGATTGACGAATAAACAAGACTTTAGCAACCAGGCACTCATACTGGTTGCTATTGTTCTTCGATAAACTAAAAAGGTGGTTACAGTTATATGGAACAACCATGGTGGAAAAAATCAGTTGTTTATCAAATCTATCCAAAAAGCTTTCATGATACAACCGGCAATGGTGTAGGTGATATTCAGGGAATCGTTGAAAAGCTTGATTATTTGAAAACTCTTGGTACAGACATAATTTGGTTAACCCCTGTTTATGAATCTCCACAGCGGGATAATGGATATGACATTAGTGATTATTATAAAATTTATGAACCATATGGATCGATGGAAGATTTTGAACTTCTATTAAAAGAAGCCCATGAACGTGGAATAAAAATTCTTATGGATATTGTTGTTAACCATACATCTACTGAGCACGCATGGTTTAAGAATGCAAAAACATCTAAGGACAGTCCATACCGTGACTATTATGTATGGAGAGACAGCCCAACTAATTGGGAGTCAAAATTTGGCGGTTCTGCTTGGGAGTTTAACGAAGAAACAAACGAGTATTATCTCCATTTGTTTGATGTAACACAGGCCGACTTAAACTGGGAAAACTCTGCAATGCGCCAGGATATTTATAAAATGATGAAATACTGGCTTGATAAAGGTGTTGATGGATTCCGCCTGGATGTCATCAACCTTATTTCAAAAGATCAAAGCTTCCCGGATGATACTCCACCAGGGGATGGCCGCCGTTTTTATACTGATGGCCCTAAGATTCATAAATATTTAAATGAAATGAACAGAGAAGTTTTTTCAAAATATCGCATGATGACAGTTGGGGAAATGTCCTCTACTACAATTGATAACTGTATTAAGTATACAAATCCAGAACGCCAAGAACTTGATATGACTTTTAATTTCCATCATTTAAAGGTCGATTATCCAAATGGAGATAAATGGACGAAGGCAGACTTTGACTTTCTTGCTTTAAAACAAATACTCTCCCAATGGCAAGCAGAAATGCATAAAGGCGGAGGCTGGAACGCCCTTTTCTGGTGTAATCATGACCAGCCCAGAGCTATTTCACGTTTTGGCGATGATGGTAAATATCGTGTAGAATCTGGTAAAATGCTAGGAACGGCCATGCATTTTCTTCAGGGAACCCCTTATATTTATCAGGGAGAAGAAATAGGAATGACCAATCCTAATTTTAGCGATATAGATGAATACCGCGATGTTGAATCTCTCAATATGTATCAAATATTGCTTGGCAGAGGCTTATCTAAGGAAGAAGTAATCGACATTTTAAAGCAAAAATCCCGTGATAATTCGCGTACACCCATGCAATGGAACAGCAGCATTAATGGCGGATTCACAAAAGGAACACCATGGATTGAAGCTGCATCTAACTATAAGGACATAAACGCAGAACAGGCACTAAAAGATAAAAACTCCATTTTCTATCATTACAAGGAGCTTATCCGTCTGCGTAAAGAGCTTGATATTATTACTGAAGGAGATTACCAGCTTCTTCTACCTGATCATAAACAGCTTTTCACTTATCTTCGCAGCTGGCAGGATGAGAAACTGCTGGTTGTTAACAATTTTTATGGAACAGAAACAGAGTTCGTGTTACCATCTGAATTAGGACTCGAGGAATTTAATAGCAGTGTTCTGTTATCGAACTATAATGATACTTCTCAATCATTTAAGAAATTGAAATTACGCCCTTTTGAGTCCGTCGTGTTTCATTTAAAGAAATAGTTCCAAATCGGATGTGATTTGATGAATAAATTTATGCTTATATACAATCAGATGGTTGACAAAATTGAGACGGGGGAATACCCCCCTTCTACCCTCCTTCCTTCTGAAAACGAATTGAAGGACTCTTTTCAAACATCCCGAGAAACAATTCGGAAAGCGTTAAATCTGTTATCTCAAAATGGTTATATTCAAAAAATACGCGGCAAGGGCTCCGTTGTTATTGATATAACAAAGATGAATCTCCCTGTCTCGGGACTTGTAAGTTTCAAGGAACTTGCAGAAAAAATGGGCAGAGAACCTATAACAACTGTTCATGAACTTTCCCTTATTCATCCAGATCGTGAACTTACTTCCCATTTAAATCCTCATGCTAAGGATCTCATTTGGAAGGTGGTTCGCACTCGGGAAATTGGGGGAGAGAAAGTTATTCTTGATAAAGACTATCTTTTAAAAAGTGCTGTTCCCACTTTGACAAAAGAGGTATGCGAGGATTCTATTTATTCGTATATTGAGAATAAGCTTGGCTTACAAATAAGCTTTGCAAAAAAGGAAATTTTAATTGAGGAACCCACTGAGGAAGATCATTCCTTTCTGGACATAGATGGCTTTCACAATGTGGTTGTCATACGAAGCCAGGTATTTCTGGAGGATGCCTCCCTTTTTCAATACACAGAATCCCGTCACCGCCCAGATAAATTCCGCTTCGTTGATTTCGCTAGAAGACGGCCGACTGTATAAGAACCCACCATTAAATGGCGGGTTCTTTTGTTCTTTTATTGGATCTTCAGTCCATATGATGGGCTTTTTTGGCGTTTTGAAGATCAATTGTGAGTAATTGTTCCAAATTATAAGACGGGTATAATCCCATTTTCAGCATGTAAGTAAAGATTCTTTCGTGGCCTTGTATGCCTCTTAGCAAATGATTTGTCAGGCCCCATCGCAGTTCAGGTGTAGCCGTTTCATTAATGGCAATTGCATAATTTCTTATAGAGGTTTTTAGGAGGGCAAGCAGTTCATTCATTTCAAGTGTTTCAGGCCAAGCTAAATTTCTACGTTCGCCACAATTCATTAAAGCGCCTCCACTCTTTTTTTATCACACCCATCATATTATTTTAATTAAAATTGGTTATTTGTCCGCTTTTCACTTCAATATGCTCCCTCTTTTTAAAGGGTATTCTAGGGATTTACCATTGTTTCTTTCATATCTGGTTTTTATTTTATTAATAAAGGCTAATATGATAAAAGCAATTAATATAGTCCAAGTGGGTTTTAAAAGGAGATTAAAAAATGGCAATGAATGAACGAATACCTCATGATGAAAGTCTTGATAATAGTCTTGCTTTAATGCAGGAAGGGTATCTTTTTATTAAAAATCGTACAGATAAGTACCAATCTAATTTATTTGAAGCCCGTTTACTTGGCCAAAAGGTTATCTGTATGACAGGAAAAGAAGCTGCAAAATTGTTTTATGATGAAGAGTTATTTCAGCGCAAAGGTGCCGCACCTAAAAGGGTGCAAAAAACCTTATTTGGAGTCGATGCCATACAAACAAAAGATGGTGATGTACATAAATCCAGAAAGCTTTTGTTTATGTCCTTAATGACTCCACCTCACCAAAAACGCCTCGCTGAGCTTGCGATGGAACAATGGAAGGCAAAAAGCATTCAATGGGAGGGCATGGAAAATGTTGTCCTTTTTGAAGAGGCAAAAGAGATATTATGCCGAATTGCATGCCATTGGGCGGGTGTTCCTTTAGAGGAATCCGAAGTAAAAGAACGGGCAGAGGAATTCCATGATATGGTTGATGCTTTTGGAGCAATTGGGCCAAGGCATTGGAAAGGAAGACGGGCTCGAACAAAAACTGAGGATTGGATTATAGGAGTCATTGAAGATGTACGAAATGGTGAACTTCAGGCTGAGGATGGGTCCGCTCTCCATAAAATGGCTTTTTACAAGGAACCGGATGGAAGCCAATTGGATAGCAAAATGGCAGCTGTAGAACTAATTAACGTATTAAGACCAATTGTAGCTATAGCTACATTTATAACCTTTTCTGCTCTTGCTCTTCATAACTATCCTGAATACAAAGGAAAACTCCAAACGGACGGGAATGAATTTAAAGAGATGTTTTCACAAGAGGTCCGCAGATTCTATCCATTTGGTCCCTTTGTTGGAGCAAGGGCAAGAAAAGACTTTGAATGGCATAACGCAGAATTTAAACAAGGTATGCTAGTTTTGCTGGATATGTACGGAACCAACCATGATTCCCGGCTGTGGGATAACCCGAATCTTTTCCAGCCGGAGAGGTTTAAAGACAAGGAAGAAAATTTATATGATTTTATTCCCCAGGGAGGCGGTGACCCGGCCAAAGGCCATCGCTGCCCAGGTGAAGGTATTGTCGTAGAATTAATGAAAACAAGCCTGGATTTTCTAGTGAACTATATTGAGTTTGAAGTTCCAAATCAGGATTTAACCTTTAGTCTAGCCAAAATGCCAACCCGTCCAGAGAGCGGATTTATCATGACAAATATTAAAAGAAAATAGAGACATGTCATTAAATTGAATCAAAAAAAGATAAAGATTGATTAGATAATGTGTTATCAAATCTGATCAAAGAGAGATGGATTTTGTTAAGAAAAGGAGTTTATCAAAATCCATAAAGGAAAGGTTTCCCTTTATTAAGTACCTCCTCCACCATTTAAAACCTGCAAATAATTTGCAGGTTCTTCTTATGCTTGCGAAGTAATAGGATGCTTAAAAAATGGAGGTAAAGATATACCAGCATTATTTTTAACGAACAAAATATTATCGCATTCATATCTTTCTTTTATAATAGGCAATTCCAGTATTGGAGGCGTAAAGTGGAAAACCACTTTACTTGTATTTTCAGCTGCCAATTGTTTTACGATGTTTTCTATGTCGGGATTGATTGTTTCGGTGATTAAATCATAAAGGTGCAGAACCTCATTTTTCTGCTGGCATACAGCGATGACATTATCTTTTTCCAAAAAATAAAAATCCCCTGTAAAAACCTTTAAAGCATAAAACATAAGAAGTTCCTGAGTATCAGATGTGTCAAAAGAAGCTGATAATTTTTTTCTTCCGGCTGCAAAGTTATATATAAACTCTTTGTCCTTATCAATATTAAGCCATCTAATATTTGCTTGTTCCTTGTGAACCCCTTGAAACTCGATTGAAAATAACGTTTCATCGAACTGATAAAAGTCAAATTTGGGGTAGTAATCGAGAACTGATTGATTGGCAAATAGATAGAATAATGGACAGTCTTTATACTCCTCCATGACCTTTTCCATGAGGATTCGCGAATAACCATGGCCACGGAAAGCTATCTCTGTCATAACGGTACCGATCTGCAAAGCGGGAATTTTCAAACCGTCTATGATCAGGTTCACCTTATTTACAGATACATTTGCGACGATTTCTTCCCCGTCCCTAAGAGAATAAGGAACATATTTGTCCGTCCAATATCCTAGGCGGTACCAATCCTCAAAGTTAATTCCAAAAGTTTTTTCAGCCAGTTCATTAAAACTCTTTCGTAAAATATTATTATTTTTATAATCTTTTATAAAAGTTATATTAGCCATCATGTCTTCTCCCTTGTCTCCATAGCCTTATAGAGTTTAACTGTAAGACTTTGAAAATACTTAACTTCATCGAGCGATTAAGGGTTATCTTCTTAGAATCTCTTACTGTCCTAAGCAGTAAAAGCTGTTGTCAATTCATAAACAAACATTAAAATAAAAAGCAGCCTCCTACCCCTTCCTTGGGTTTAGAAAGCTGCCGCTCATTACATTATTTAATTTTTTTCAGCACTTCATGAATATCCTTTTGGGACAATTCCTTTGCCTGCTGAAAATTTCGAACCCCCATACTTGACCAATGATCATAAAGTCTTGCCAAGTCATTTCGGTCGTAAACTTTATTAGAGAATTCTTTGAAAAAATAGAATAAAAGTACATTAACGATGTTAGACGGCAGCTGGCGCCTATTTGAAAGCGACCTGAGCGCTAGTAAGTCAAGACCCCGGGTGTTTCCATTGGTTAAGGCTTTTAACATTTCTTCAGGTGTAGCTGTCTGACAAAATTCATTAAATTCATTTTCATTTAAGTCCATAATCATAGAACAAATCTCCTGATTTAATAACTTTCTATCCTTTTATACACCTAAATAGCCATTCTCTAAACCTAAACTACTATATTTTTAGCTGCAATTACGATTTTTCTTACTCAATTAGTTTTCCCTTAATTTCTCCAATACTATCTGAGCATCATAACCTGCCTTAAAATCAATAAGATTTGCCTGTTTACCTTTAATCGCTTTCACCAGTTCATCAATAAGTGATCCAGTTAACATGTCATTTTTTTCTAAAGCTATTATTGGCTCTCCGATCTTTCCTCCTTCAAGCTCTGACCAATTCAAAAGAGAAAGAGTACCTTCGGTTCCGTAAACGGTAAAAGCAATTTCTTCTTTACCTGCAATTTGACTAAGGCCATCCATTAATATTGGTGTCCCTTCCTCAGTTTCAAGCTGAGCGATAACACCGACTTCGCAGGCTTGCGGATCATCTGGATACGCCAGGAAATGATTTAGGACATTAATAGGACCGAAAATTCTTTGCATTTGCTGTATAAAATGTACGCCTACTTCAAGAACATAACCCCCCTGTTCTCTTCCGGCCACCCATTCGTTCTGCTGCCAGGCCCGTGGCCATTGTGGGAAACGAAGTCTTAATTCAACTCTTCGGAGCTTTCCTATGTATCCACTTTCTATTAAAGAAGCAAAAGTGTTACAGCCGGACTCATAATTTAGTGGGAAGTTCATTGCCTGAATGATGCCCTTCTCCCTGGCATGCAGATATAAACTTTCTGCTTCCTCTAGTGAATTCGCCAATGGTTTTTCACAAAGTACATGAATACCTTTTTCTATAACAGCTGTAACAGCTTGAAAATGATATTTTGGAGGTACTGCTACATAAACAAGATCAACTGCTACTTCGTCCAGCATTTTTTCATAATCGCTAAAAGCACGTGCATTTTCAAGTTCTCTAGCTGTTTTTATTGCGAGTTCCTCTATTCGGTCGCAAACTGCTGTTATCTCAATTTCCGGATGATTGTTAAATCCTTTTATAAGACGTTGACCGATTGCACCTAATCCAATTATGGCTGTTCTAATCATTTTTTTACCCCTCTTTACTTTTAATCATGAATTCTTTTAATAATAACAGAATATTTTCTATTAAAACCTATTTATTCGTTGACTTAATTTTCTAATAATATAATATTATACTTAGATTTACGAAATAATACTAGGGGGAAAATCAACATGAAAAAAACGATTGAAAAACGGCTTGTCCGCTCTGAAGTTCCAGTACAAAAGACTTGGGATCTTGATGCTTTATTTGTTTCTGACCAGGCGTGGGAAAATGAATTAAAAGTTATTGATTCAGAAATTGCGATATTTGACCAATTTAAAGGTAACCTGAATAATGGGGCATCTACTTTGCTCGAATGTTTAAGTGCTCAAGAGAAGCTATCAATGAAGCTTATTAAAGCTTTTACTTTTGCAAGTTTACGTCAGTCAGCGGATGGAACTGATCCTATTAATCAGGCAAATTCAGCGAAAATTTCTTCACTTAGAACAAAATTAAGTGCTGCTCTATCATTTATTGATTCAGAAATCCTATCCCTGCCGGAAGGTACACTAAAAAAATACATAGAAGAAGAACCAGAGTTAAAACCTTTTGAAAACAGACTAGTTGAACTGCTGGATACGAGAAAACATAAACTTTCTCCAGAAACTGAAGAGGCACTTGCTGCTCTGGGAGAAGTCCAGGCTGCTCCATATAAAATTTATGAAATGGGAAAATTAGCAGACATGCAGTTCTCTCCTATTCAGGATGAGGAAGGAAATGAACTTCCTGTTTCTTTCGCGCTTTTTGAAAACCGTTATGAGTTTTCCGCTGAAACAGATGTTAGAAGAAAAGCATATGACTCTTTTGTTAATTCATTAAAGCAATACAAAAATACTTTTGCAGCAGCCTATTCAACAGAAGTAGCTAAGCAGACAGCACTATCGAAGCTGAGAAAATATGAATCTGTTACGGATATGCTGCTTGAGCCTCAGCAGGTTACAAAAGAAATGTATAATAATCAGCTGGATATTATTTTCAAGGAACTTGCCCCTCATATGCGCCGGTTTGCCCAGTTGAAGAAGGAACTGCTAGGTCTTGATAAAATGCTTTACTGTGATTTAAAAGCACCAATTGAACCTGATTTCAATCCAGAGACCTCTTACGATCAGGCAAAGGACGTTATCCTGGAATCCCTCAAGGTTATGGGTCCTGAGTATAGCGAGATAATGGAAAAAGCTTTTGCTGAACGATGGATTGATACAGCTGATAATGTTGGAAAGTCAACAGGTGCTTTCTGTTCAAGCCCATATGGTGCACACCCATATATCCTAGTTACATGGCAGGATAATATGCGCAGTGCTTTTACACTTGCCCATGAGCTTGGTCATGCCGGACATTTCTATCTTGCTAATAAGAACCAGCGAATTATGAATACAAGGCCATCAACCTATTTTGTCGAAGCTCCTTCTACCATGAATGAATTATTGTTGGGTCAATATTTAATGGAGAGCACAAATGATAAGCAAATGAAGCGCTGGATCATTTTACAGCTTCTAGGAACATATTATCACAATTTTGTTACTCATTTACTCGAAGGAGAATATCAGCGCAGAGTTTACAACCTTGCAGAAAATGGTACTGCACTTACTGCGAAAACTCTCTCAGAAGTAACCGGGGCAGTTCTATCCGAATTCTGGGGTGATACTGTTGAAATTGATGAAGGTGCAGCACTTACCTGGATGCGCCAGCCACACTATTATATGGGACTTTATCCTTACACTTACTCGGCAGGTCTTACTGCATCTACAGCAGTGGCCCAAAAGATTCAGGAAGAAGGCCAGCCAGTTGTTGAAAGATGGCTTGAGGTTCTCCGTGCCGGCGGTACAATGAAGCCGCTTGATCTGCTTCGCCATGCTGGTATTGATATGTCCACTCCTGAACCAATTCGAAATGCAGTAGCTTATGTGGGTTCGCTTGTTGACGAATTAGTCCGTTCGTATGAATAAATGCTTGCTAAGGAATAAGTATCTGTCTATCTAAAAAGTATGCTATTTATAAAGGGACCGGGTGATATCCCGGCCCCTTTCATTAGCTAATCAGAATTTATATTTATAAAATCTGAACGACGTATTCAAGTTTTTCTAAGAAGGAGCTGTTTTTATGAAGAAATTTAGAGTGGGTATTATTGGAACAGGATTCGGAGCACGTGTTCATGCTCCCATGTTTAAAAATCATGAGGGATTTGAACCAGTTGCGATTGCCAGTGTATCCAGGGGAAATATTGAGGAAGCCAGGGAGACTAGCGGTATCGAGAACGTATATACTGACTGGCGCCTAATGCTGGAAAAAGAAGAACTGGACCTTCTTGTAGTTGCATCCGCAGTACATTTGCACCATGAAATGACAGAGGCTGCATATCAAAAAGGTGTCCATGTACTTTGTGAAAAGCCAATGGCATTTGATACTGCCGAGGTTGAAGAAATGGTGAAAGCGAAAGAAAGGTCTGGAAATATGGGATTGATCAATCATGAGTTCCGTTTCCTTCCAGCAAGATTAAAGGTGAAAGAAGTTTTGGATAGCGGAAAGCTTGGTAATATTCTGCATGTCAGATATCTTTGCTCATTTGCCAGCTTGAACGCCCTTACTTCCAGAGCACGCGGATGGCTGGGACAGGCAGAAAAAGGCGGAGGAATGCTTGGGGCTATAGGTTCTCATATGACAGATTCCCTGCAATGGTGGATGGGAAGCCAATACAGTGAAGTGTTTGCCAATCTTCCTATTCATGTTCCTGTTCAAACAGACTCAGAAGGCAATACAGAACACCGTACAGCAGATGATGGGTTTCAGGTAATCGGGACACTAGGAAACGGCACTACCGTTACCATGGAGCTTATATCGGCTGCCCGGAAAACAGCCAATGATTGGCGTCTTGAGATTTTCGGTACAAATGGGACACTTTTGATGCTGGATGATAAGGAAGTATTTTTATCAGAAGGTGATGAACCACTAGAGAAGGAAGAGCTTTTAAAAGATTTGAATGCTCCTGAAAGTATGCCAGCGGTCGCGGCACGATACTATAATGCCTTTAACCGAATGCTCGATGCTTTATACGAATCCCTTGACAGAGGACAAAAGCATCCCTACCTCGCTGATTTTGATTCAGGAAAGAACACACAGCAGGTTTTGGACGCTATCAGGCTCTCATCCAAGGAAGGAAGAAAAATTAACTTAGGATAAAATAAAACGGGTGTCAGGATTTTTTCCTGACACCCTTAGCTTTATTAGTTAATAAATTCTTTATCAATAAGATTTTTAAAGTTTGGTTTGTTTTTTAAGAACTTTAATTCATAGGAAGAATCTGAGAAATCCTGGATTGCCTGGTTATCTACCTTATAAGTAAATCCAATCCGATCCCACGCACGGTCAACAACAGACTTGGAAAGCTTTTGTCCAGTTGTCTTTTTAATATCATTAATCGTAATCTTTTTTGCTTCTTCCGGATTCTTATTGATGAAACTTACTGCATCCTTGTGAGCATCAATAATTTCCTGAACCAGCTTTGGATTATCTTTAATTTCTTTTCCTGTTGTAACTAGAACGGAAGCTGGAAGTGTTTCTCCGAATGCAACTTTATCCCATCCAATTACAACATTAGCGTCTGTTTGCTCTTCAATTACCGCTGCCCATGGTTCCGGTGCGACGGCAATATCAATTTTACCGGCTTTTAGCATATTAGCATATTGCGCAGGGTTACCTGTTAAGTGCTTCATAGTACCGCCGATACGTTTTGAGGTTACACCGGCTTTCTCAAGGTATGTTTCATACTGAACATCATGTGTACAGCCGACACCAGGAGTTATAAATGTTTTTCCTGAAAAATCCTTAGGTGATTTAATTCCACTGTTCTTGCTAGCCAAAACAACAGTTCCGCCTGTTGATGCACCTGCGATGATTTTAACATCGGCACCAGTAGAAAAATTATTCATAGCTGGTCCAGGGCCAACAAGACCTGCGTCAATATCGCCGGTTTTAAGGGCAGTCATGAAGGATCCGCCTTCTGCAAATGTTTTATATTCGACCTTTGTTCCGTCGCCAAGACGCTTTTCAAAATATCCTTTGTCTTTCGCAACCATTGCCGGAACATGGTTGATGTTTGGAAAATATCCAATAACAATTTTCTTTGGTTCCGAAGATGCTTTCTCGCCAGTACTGCCACAGCCGCCAAGCACGCCGGAAAGAGCTAACAATCCTGCTAATAATAAACCTTTTTTCTTCATTTCAATACCCCCGTATTTTTATGATTCCAGTCCCCAGCGATGAAGGACAGATTTTTCAATTCGCTGAAAAATTAGCTGATCTACTATAGAGCCAATAACCCCAATAATTATCATTACTGCAATAACTAATGACATATCGCCGAAATCTGATGCATAGCGAAGTGTATAGCCAAGTCCTGGTCCTGTGCTTAACAATTCTCCGGCCATAAGAGCACGCCAGGCAAATGCCCAGGCAAGTCTGGCACCTGTTACCACATAAGGGATTGAGGCAGGCAAACTAACCCTCCAAAACAAGTCCATACCAGAGGCGCCCATTGTTCTTGCTGCTTTTATAAATAAAGGAGCCACGTTTTTAATTCCTGTTCTCATATTGAGAGTCATTACAAAAGTTCCTCCAAGAATGACAACGAAAATAACGGAAACTTCGTTCATACCAAACCACATAATGGCCAGCGGAAGCCAGACAATGCTTGGAACGGATTGTAATGCCAATATTAATGAGCCCAGGGTTTCATCTGCTGTTTTTGATTTTGCTAACAGAATTCCAATTGCCGAGCCAATGATAATCGAAATTCCCAATCCTAGAAAAAGTCTTTTAAAACTTGCAACAAGGTCATATATAAGAGTTTTATCTTTAATACCGGTAACCAATGCTTTAAATACCTGGGCAGGCGACGGAAGAATGGTCGGAAGCCATAGATTCAAATGTGAGCCTATTGCCCATAAAACGATAAGTACCGCAAAGAATATAAGTCGTTTAATGGTTGGTTTCATCTGCCAGTTCCTCTCTTACCACTTTGTCGATTTCCTTCTTGAGATAGCTCATTATGTACTCCTCGATTTCGTACATCTCTTTTTTGTACTCATCACGGGGCCTTGGCAGGTCAATTTTTATATCCTGTAATATTGTTCCCGGCTTAGTACCCATTACAATAACCCGGTCTGAAAGTTTAATAGATTCAGAGATACTATGGGTGACAAACAGGATGGTTTTTTGTGTCTCAAGCCAGATATTCTCCAATTGTGTATGGAGGCGGGAGCGGGTTTGTTCATCAAGCGCTCCAAACGGTTCATCCATTAACAGAATCTCCGGGTCCATTGCCAGTGCTCTTGCTATCGCCACTCTTTGCTGCATGCCTCCTGACAGCTCATGAGGATAATGAGATAAGTAGTTTCCAAGCTGAACCATTTTTAAATATTGTTTCGCATGTTCTTTTGCATCTGCTTTTGTCATTTCCTTTTTTAAAGGAAATGTTACATTTTCAGTCACATTAAGCCATGGAAAGAGCGCGGCTTGCTGGAATACCATTCCCCGGTCTTTGCCAGGCTTTTCGACTTTTCTGTTTTCTACAAGTACATCACCGCTTGTTGCACCTGTTAAGCCTGCCACAATAGAAAGCAGGGTTGATTTTCCGCACCCGGATGGTCCAAGAATAGAAACAAACTGACCCTTTTCAATTTTCAGGTTAATATCACTTAATATATCTACTGGTTGTTTTTCTTTATTTAAATACTGCTTATTTATATTATTGATCTCGATAAACACCTGAAACCACCTATTCTCATTAATCATATTATTTTACTCGGAATATAGGAATATTATAAATTATTCGATTCCATTGTCAAGTGGAACTATTCTAAATAAAAGCACAAAAAAGCTGATTCATAGGATCACCAATGAATCAGCTTCTTGGGGGACTTATATTAAATCTCATCTGCCGCCATTTCAAAATCAGCTTTATTTTTCAAATAACGCCCAAATCTTGCAAGTGAAATTGCAGTTAATGATAATGCTGCATTAAATATCACAGTGAATAGCATCATTTTTGTTAAACCGTATGTATAACCAAAGATACCGCCAATTAACGCACTAATGATCACAACAACAAGAAAATGAAGTTTCGGAAAAAAGAAACCAACTAACCCGCTGAACAACAGAACAACGGACCCCATGAACATTGTATAAATTAGGAGCATTACTAAATCCATCGCTTTCCCTCCCAAATAGATGTAAAACAGGCTGCATTCAACATATTCCCCATAATTTTGTAAGTTAATCCTCTTTTAAAGGAAAAACATGCCGAATTTTGCAATCTATTTGGTGATTCTGAAAACCTTCCATGGATACTTTTAAGTCAGCTCATCCCAAATTCGGTTCAGCACAGTCTGTTCTGAAGAAACTACTACTTCAAATACGTCTGGATTAGTCATTTCCATTAGCTGATCGAATCCAAAGCTGTCATTGAAATAACGAAGCAAAAGAACAGTCATATTCCCATGGCTTACGAGGACTATATGATGATCTTCTGATTCAAGGACTTCCTCAAGGATAGAAACTGCCCTTTTCATTCCATCCGCGTTGCACTCGCCCCCCTCAAAAATCATATCGAAATCATCAAAGCTTTGCTTTAGCCTTTCCTGCCAGTCTTCAAGCTGATAACCGCACAGGACGCGTTCAGAAAGGCGGGTGTCCTCAATGATTTTAACTCCCTTTTGGTTTGCTGTTGGGACAATTGTTTCCACTGCACGTTTAAAGGGGCTGGAGTATATTCTTTCCACCTTTTTATTTTTAAAAAAATCAACCAACTTTTCAGCCTGTTCCTTCCCAATCTCAGTTAAGGGTGCTGACGCTTCCTGACCTTCTGCCTTCGCATGTCTAACAAGGTAAACCGTTTTCAAAGGATGCCCTCCTCCTTATTTATATGGCAAATGAAATTCTTTAAAATCCTCTGCTATTTCTGTATTAAGGAAAATATCCCTGGCCTCATTTAATAACTCCTGGGATGATTGCTTGTCGTAGCGGGAGCTAATGTGAGTCAGACACAGCCTTTTTGCTCCTGCCTTAATAGCAGTTTCAGCGGCCTGGATATTCGTACTATGATAATATTCCCTAGCAAGCTTTGATTCATCTTTTGAAAATGTAGCTTCATGTACAAGGAAGTCAGCATCTCTTGATAATTCTACAGCATTGTGGCAAACTCTTGTGTCTCCGAGTATGGCTATTACCCTGCCTTTTTGTGCCGGTCCAACGAAGTCCTTTGGATTGATAATAGTTCCATCCTCTAATATTACTATTTCCCCTGCTTTAATTTTTTTATAAATAGGACCCGGTGAAACGCCTGCATGTGTTAGTTTGTCTGCGAGAAGTGTTCCTGGCTTGTCCTTTTCAACAACCCTATATCCATAGGAAGGAATTCCATGCTCCAGCAGTTTAGCCTCTACTTTAAATTGACTGTCTTCAAAAACGGTTCCCTCTTCTATCTCAACGACTTTAAGTGGGTATTTTAAGTATGTCTGACTTACATTAAGACTTATTCTAATGTATGATTCAATCCCTTTTGGCCCATATACAGTTACTTCAGTTTCTCCTCCCTGAAAGGACCGGCTCGATAAAAGCCCCGGAAGGCCGTATATGTGATCACCATGCAGATGGGTTATGAAGACTTTTTCAATTCTTCTAGGTTTAATTGATGTATGTAATATTTGATGCTGCGTTGCCTCTCCGCAATCAAAAAGCCAAACTGACCCACGTTCCTCCAATAATTTAAGAGCAATAGAGGTAACATTGCGAAGCTTCGCCGGCACTCCTGCTCCAGTTCCCAGAAAAAAGATATCCAATGAAACCACCCCAATCCTTTACCTTTCAAATGGCATTTATTTTACTATACCATAACCTTTTCAATGGATATGAATCGTTAATTTTGCAAACAACTACATTATTGCGTATTATTTGCGAAATCCTGTCGAAACAGATAAAATTTTGTATTTGTACAGGTATGAAAATAATAGTAACTACATAAAGATAATTAATTTTGAAAAGAGGTCTTTATAACGTGAATAAAAGCGGAAAACCAACTTCATTAATAATGATATTTGGAGCAACTGGCGACCTTGCCAAAAGGAAGCTGTTTCCTTCACTTTACAGATTGTTTGAAAAAGGCAGCCTTACAGATCAGTTTGCAGTCGTCGGCGTGGCCAGAAGGCCGCTGACCAATGATGAGTTTCAGGCTTCAGTTAAGGATTCGGTCTTATCTGCATTAGGTAAAGACGCCAATATCGATGAATTTGTATCTCATTTTTATTATCATTCCCATGATGTCACGGATTCAAGTTCATATGCTACTTTGAAAACTATGGCTGCAGGACTGGATGAAAAATACAATATTGGCGGAAATCGCATCTTCTATCTCGCAATGGCCCCAGAGTTCTTTGGAACAATTGCCTTACATTTAAAATCTGATGGCTTAACAGATGTAAAAGGTTTTAAACGGCTTGTTATCGAAAAGCCATTTGGGCATGACCTTGAATCTGCAAAGGAATTAAATGAGCAAATTCGTACTGCTTTTTCTGAGGAAGAAGTTTATCGTATCGACCATTATCTTGGAAAAGAAATGGTACGTAATATAGAAGTGATCCGTTTTGCAAATGCCATCTTTGAACCACTTTGGAATAACCGCTATATTTCAAACATCCAAATCACTTCCAGTGAGACACTTGGCGTCGAGGAGCGCGGCCGGTATTACGAAACAAGCGGTGCGCTAAGGGACATGGTTCAAAATCATATGATGCAAATGGTTGCCCTTCTTGCCATGGAACCTCCAATCCGTCTGACAGACGAGGAAATCCGTTCCGAAAAGGTAAAGGTTCTTCGTGCCTTAAGGATGCCTGAAGGTGAACAAATTAAGGATTACTTTGTGCGAGGCCAGTATGGCAAAGGTACAGTTAATGGTGAGGAATTGCCTGCATACCGTGAGGAACAGATGGTTAATCCTGAATCAAACACTGAAACCTATGTAGCGGCTAAGCTAATGATTGATAATTTCCGCTGGGCCGGAGTTCCTATTTATATTCGTACCGGAAAAAGATTGACAACTAAATCAACGAAAATTGTCATTCAATTTAAAGATATACCTATGAACTTGTACTATCAGACTGATAAAGAATTAAATCCAAATCTTCTGGTTATCCATATTCAACCAGACGAGGGCATAACCCTTCACCTTAATGCCAAAAAAGCAGGACAGCACTTGGATGCTACTGAGGTTAAATTAAGCTATGCCAACAGCGGTATTAACGGAATGAATACTCCCGAAGCATATGAAAAACTTTTGTATGATTGCATGCGCGGTGATGCAACCAACTTTACCCACTGGGATGAAGTAGCCCTTTCATGGAGCTTTGTAGACAATATTTCTGAGGTTTGGGAAAATACCAAGGAAGAAAGTTATCCGAACTATGAGGCGGGCTCAAAAGGGCCAAAAGCCGCAGATGAACTTCTTGAAAAAGATGGCTTCTTCTGGTGGCCAATTATGGAGCTTGATGTTGATAAATGTTAAAGAAAAGAATGCAGGACAGACAGGATTCTCAAAGAAATCTGTCTGTCCTGCGAATTTAGGTGCTACTACTCCCTTTCTGTTACCTGCAGAGGGGAATTTTTTTCCCTGCATAATGCTTATCTCTTCTCCTTTTGGAGATAGTGATAGAATAAGTTCTAATTTTACTGAAAGAAGGATTACAATGACTGATTTAGGTCTTCTAATTATACGGTTGGTGATCGGTATTACTTTTTTGGGGCATGGAGCGCAAAAACTATTTGGCTGGTTTGGCGGACCAGGCCTGTCTGACTTTGGAAACTGGCTAGGATCTATTGGAATTAAGTCCGGCGGTAAGACTTTTGCTATTCTTGCAGGTCTTTTTGAATTTGTGGGTGGTCTGCTATTTGCTGCTGGATTGATGACATGGCTAGGTGCCGCCCTTATTGCAATAGTAATGATTGATGCTATTTTTACAGTACACGGCAAAAACGGCTATTGGGCTGATAAGGGAGGATTTGAATATAATCTCGTGCTTATAGCAGCTGTTATAGGAGTTGCTTTAATAGGGCCTGGAGATTATGTTCTTATCTACAGACCTTAAAAACTTCCATTTTTAGGGGTGCATTTAATATGAATATTTGCACCTCTCACAAGGGGAACACAACCGAGTTTTGATCACAGGGCCATTCATTCTTCCAACTGAGTTTTTCTTTTGAGACCCAAGTTATAACTCTATAAATAAAGGAGAATTTCCTTCAAATATTTTATCTCCGCTATCGGTTTATCCTCGGTACTTGCCTTCCTATTCCTATGGTTAAACCAAAAAGAGTTCCAACCAGCTTTAACTGGCCCTGACACATCATTTATCCAGGAATCCCCTACGTAGAGTAATTGGTGTGGTTGATAATTTAGTCTTTTTGCTGCTTCAATAAATATCTCAGGTTCAGGCTTTGCTTTTCCAATTTCATCTGAAACAAGGATTAATTCATTTGGAAAAAAATCTGTAAGACGAAGTTTATTTATTTTATTCCACTGATGCTTTATTGGACCATTTGTAATCAATCCCAGAGTGTACCCTTTCCTTTTTAAAGTATTTAATAGTTCAGGTACTTCAGGAAACAGCTCGAGCTGCTTGAGCCGTTCTTCGTATTGAGCCTGAAACCGTTCTCCATCCTCGACCTTTATTACTATTCCTAAGCTTTTTAACGCTTGAATTATCCTCTTTATTCTCATTTCTCCTAAAGATAACCTATTTTCACTGTACGATTCCCAAAGCTCGTCACTTGCCTCCCTGAATTTCTTGTAAGCTTCCTCAATAATAATAGATTTATTAATTTCAGGAAACACATCTTTTAATGCCTGATTAAAGGGCTTTAGATGATCATGCAAGGTATCATCCAAATCAAAAAATATGGCTTTAATCTTCACTTTTACTTACCCCCATCATTATATAATCCTAATTACGCGCCAAAAAACCCTCTTAAATTATCAAATTTATGGTAAAATTTCCATAAAAGGGGATGAGGTAATTTGAAGAAGGCAATTATTATTTTATTTGTTCTATCTATAGAGTCATTGCTCACATATTTAGTATCCGATAAGCTTTCTGTTCGTTTTATTGAGATTATGTTTTTTTCTGGTATTGTATTTTCTCTAATAACTTTTTGGTTTTCAAGCAGTGGCGGTGCTATAACAAGATACATTGATACACACACCAGTGCAGAGACTGGTCTTATCCAAAACTATCAGCCGCTTAAGTTTAACCGAGGGCCATTTTTTAATGCTTCCGTTATTTTTACGATAATCGGTCTTGTTTTCTTCATTCTGCTTTTAGCTGGAATTATTCCGCCAGAAACCAAATAGAATGTCCATATTAAAGTGTGCCCTTTTTATCAAAGAGCACACTTTTTAGTTTTATTCCATCCAATTTGAATGGAATATACCTTCTTTATCCGTCCGCTGGTAGGTATGGGCTCCGAAATAATCCCTCTGTGCCTGCAGAAGATTTGCCGGCAGTACCGCAGTCCTATAGCTGTCATAATATGCAAGGGCCGCAGAGAAACAGGGAACCGGAATACCATTCTGGACAGCAGAACCAATAATTTCCCTGAGAGCGCTTTGGTATTCCTCTGCAATGTCCTTAAAGTAAGGATCAAGAAGGAGGTTTTTTAAGCCTGGATCTCTATCATAGGCATCCTTGATTTTTTGAAGGAACTGAGCACGGATAATACAGCCGCCACGGAAAATCATTGCTATTTCACCATACTGCAGATCCCAGCCATATTCCTCGGATGCCGACCTCATTTGGGCAAATCCCTGTGCATATGAGCAAATTTTACTAAAGTAAAGAGCTTTACGCACTGATTCTACAAATGTTTTTTTATCCCCGCTAAAGCCCCCGGCTTGTGGACCGTTCAGGATTTTACTGGCGTGAACCCGCTCTTCCTTCATGGCTGATATAAAACGAGCAAAAACAGACTCTGTAATAATCGGCAGTGGTACTCCCAGATCAAGAGCACTTTGGCTTGTCCATTTACCAGTTCCTTTTTGTCCAGCAGTATCAAGAATCATATCCACCAGTGGTTTCCCAGTTTCTTCATCTATTTTAGTAAAAATATCAGCAGTAATTTCAATAAGATAGCTGTCAAGTTCTCCCTTGTTCCATTCAGAGAACACAGAGTGAAGCTCGCTGGCGTTAAGTCCAAGCACGTTTTTCAATAAAAAATATGCTTCTGAAATCAGCTGCATATCACCATACTCAATACCGTTATGCACCATTTTCACATAATGGCCGGCTCCATCCGGTCCGATATAGGTTGTACATGGTTCATCATCTACCTTTGCCGCGATGTCCTTAAAAATTGGCGCTACTAAATCATAGGCTTCCCTTTGGCCCCCTGGCATGATAGAAGGTCCATGAAGAGCACCCTCTTCTCCACCGGATACTCCAGTGCCTATAAAGTGGAATCCAAGCTCGCTCAATTCCTTGTTTCGCCTTTGTGTATCTACAAAAAATGTATTCCCTCCATCAATTAAAATATCTCCCTTATTTAGGTGAGGCTTTAATTGTTCAATTGTAGCATCCGTTGCTGCCCCGGCTTTTACCATTAATAGAATTTTTCGGGGGGACTCAAGTGAATTAACAAACTCCTCAATCGAATATGTAGGAAAAATTTGTTTTGCTTCCGATTCTTTCATCATTTCGTCTGTTTTTTCACGCGAACGATTATAAACCGATACTGTATAACCTCTGCTTTCAATATTGAAAGCAAGATTTTTCCCCATTACTGCTAAACCGACAACACCAATTTGCTGTTTTGTCATTCTTCAACATCCTTTCGATTTGGAAGTTCTGACTGGTTAAATATTTAAGAAGATATTATTAAAGCCTGTTTTATTCATTTTCTTTATTTTCTCCGTTTTTCTGTGGAAAAGAACGGAGAAAGTCTTTATTAAAGCTTGTTTCTGTTCCAATGCTTCCTGAAGAGTCCTTGCTGTGCGATCCGGCACTTTCTATGATATTCTTCCCATATTTTTCCCGAAGTATCGAAACTGTTTTCAATAATGGTTCTTTTTTTGCCTCCTTCTCAAATGAGAAAATATCAAGCTGCTTAACTGCATGGTCATAATCGATTAAGTCACTGCCAGTAATTCCGAGAAGTCGAATTGGGTTTCCATTCCAGTTTTTCAGGAACATTTGTTTAGCCATAGCTGAAATCTCGTGCTCCTTGCTGACCGGGTTAGTGAGCTTTTTACTTCGAGTAATGGTTTTTCTGTCCTTGTACCTTATTGTAATACCCAGACTTGAGGCTACTACATTTTTTCTTTTTAAACGTACCGATACCTTCTCTGCAAGCATGTCCATAACCTTGAATAATTCCTTTTGATTCGTTTCATCTTTCGGCAGAGTTGTAGAATTTCCAATGCTTTTAAAATCACTGACAGACTCTGGATCGACCGGACGTGAATCAATTCCATTGGCCCTATCCTTTAATCGAACTCCGTTAATTCCAAGCAATGCTTTCAGCTGAATTTCATTTCCTTTAGCTAAATCACCAATTGTTTGAATACCAACTGTTTTTAGTTTTTCAGCTGTCTTGGAACCCACTCCGTGCATTTCCCCAGAAGGAAGCGGCCAAAGAACAGAAGGGACATCTCGTTTTCTAAGTACTGTTATACCCATAGGTTTTTTCATGTCCGATGCCATTTTTGCCAAAAACTTATTGGGTGCAATCCCTATGCTGCAGGGCAGATCCAGCTGTTCTTTAACTCTGTCTTGAATGGAACGAGCAATTTCCAATGGACTTCCGAATTCATAACTATCGGTTATATCAAGGTATCCTTCATCAATGGAAACGGGCTCAACCAGTTCTGTGTATTGTCTTAAAATCTCGAACATGCCAAGTGAAGCTGATCTGTACCGTTCAAAATTTGGTTTTTTTACAATCAATTGCGGACACAATTTTTTTGCTTCCCACAGGGGCATAGTAGTCTTTACCCCAAATTTCCGTGCTTCATAGCTGCAAGTAACAATTATTCCCCTGCGTTCTTCGACATTTCCGGCAATTGCAAGAGGCTTACCCTTCAGTGTTGGGTCATAAGCCATCTCCACTGAAGCATAAAAACTATTCATATCCACATGTAATATAACCCGCCCGTTTTTCGGATACATCTCTTTCATAAAGTGGCACTTCCTTGGCTCAAGCTACCTTTCATTTTAGCAAAACTTCATATCAGGATAAAGTAAACGGAGTATTCAAAGCTTCGCTAAGGATTCCAGATAATTGCTCTTTGTGATTTTCTTGATTAAATAGTGAGCTATCTAGTTTCACTTTTTTAATATTCAATCCTTCAAAGATTTGCTTTTCAAGTTCATTCCTTTTCTTTAAAACTGTCAAGGTCCCCTCAAGACCATAGACACCGTTTTTTTGTCCGTATCCCTGGCTGGTATAATAATGGTTAAAGCCTTCATACCACTCGGAGGGCCTTTCCTGAATCGCCTTTTTAAAAGACCTTTCTATATCCTTCTGATCGACATATATCAATAAGGGATTTAGCGGTTCTATTATGGATGCTAATTCCTCAACATAATTCAAAACTCTCTCATTTGCTTCTCCATACTTCACCATCCCCATAGTCACAGGATTTTGGATAAAACAGCATTCAAAAATATAGGTTTTATCCTCTATCAGAGCTTTTGCCACAAAGTCCTGCCACTTTTGTGTAATTAGTCGGACATGCTGTTTGAATGGAAGTTCATAGATATCCTTCCTCAATGAGTACTCCGTTAGTTCCTCGGGAAATAATTTAGACTCCATCATTTTTTTATAATGAACAATCCAGCCATCGCCGTTTTCCAGACAATAATCCTGCAAATCGGAAAGCCCTTTGTCTAGAAGGATTCCGTATTCCTCATGAGTTAAAAAAGCAGTACCTTCGTAGTCCGCTGGATGATTAAGATTTCCCTCTAAAAATAATTCCGCTTGTAACCCCTTTTCTTTAACAATATCGTTTACAATCTTTGCCGTTGTTGATTTACCTGATCCTGGCAGTCCTTCGATAAGGATTAATTTTCCAGCCACACGCATTCCTCCTATTTCTATTTACTTTTTTATTCTACAAGATTAGCAAATTAACCTTTTGAATTAGAAAAAGCCGCCTTCTATTGGCGGCTTTTTATATACTCTTTTACTTGATTTACGCCTTCGACGGAATCTGCAAGAAGAGCTGGATTCAAGAGAGCAATTAGACGATGGTTGAGATTTGCTATCCCAGTTAAATACGCTGTTTTAGGAGATGTTAAAAAGCTTACCTGTTTAAGCTTATCAGACGGGATATCAAGAATTTCTTTTGCTTCCCCTACAAGAGCACCATATGAAAATTCACCAGCCTGCAATACAATTAATCGGCTTGATTCATTAAGGGAAAGCGGACGGTTATAAAGAATGTCTTCTAAGTCAAGTATGGGTATAAGTTCATTCCTAACCTCGACAATTCCTTTTACGTAAGAGGGCAAGTGAGGAATTGGAGTTACATCCTCCAGCTTTTCAATTGATATAACATTTTCGATTGGCAGTGCATATTCCTCATTTGCGATTTGAAAAACTACCGCTTTTGTCGTTTCGTTCATGTCAAAAGTTCCCTTCCTTTTTGCCAGCGGGCTTTTTTGCATTATGTATTACTATTAATATAGCATGACTTATTTAACAGAAGAAGAAAAATATGCAAAGATTGGAAGGTGCTTAAACGCTCGGAGATTAGATAAAAAAAGAAGAACCCTCATTAGGCTCTCCTTTCAGTCGATCTTATTTCTTATTGATTAGCTACTTCCTCAATGATCGCTAAGACCATTTCTCCAAGCTTGTATAATTCTTCAAGAGGCATACGCTCATTTGTTGTGTGGATTTCTTCATAACCAACAGCAAGGTTAACGGTTGGAATGTCAAAGCCGGCAATTACATTGGCATCACTGCCGCCACCGCTCTTTTGAAGCTCACAGCTACGCCCAATTTTTGCCGCTGCTTTACGTGCTACTTCAACGACATGG
Source organism: Neobacillus sp. FW104-15D2 (assembly GCF_058790155.1). Taxonomy (NCBI): domain Bacteria; kingdom Bacillati; phylum Bacillota; class Bacilli; order Caryophanales; family Bacillaceae; genus Neobacillus; species Neobacillus sp. FW104-15D2. Next base: position 103,180 of record NZ_JBYTCJ010000011.1, on the reverse strand, counting down.
TCGCCTTCACCGTATTTGAATCCAGGATACATAACCTGTACACTCACTTCTGCTCTTCCGCCCATTTCCTTAGCAGCAGATTCAAAAGCTTCTTTCATTTTAGCTACTTGTACTTCCATTTTTTCAGGAACTAGTGACCTTGCTTCAGATAGGATGTCAACACGGTCGCAAACGATATTTGTTTGCTGTCCGCCTTCGAAGCGGCCAATATTCGCCGTTGTTTCTTCGTCAATCCGGCCAAGAGGCATTCTCGCAATAGCCTTGGAAGCGATTGTAATAGCAGAAATCCCTTTCTCTGGAGCCACACCTGCATGAGCAGTTTTACCATAAATAACAGCTGATACCTTAGCCTGTGTAGGTGCTGCAACAACCACATTCCCTACAAGGCCATCACTGTCAAGAGCATAGCCATACTTCGCCGTCATTAAATTGCGATCTAATGCTTTTGCCCCAACAAGACCAGATTCTTCACCAACAGTAATAACAAACTGGATAGTTCCATGCGGAATATTTTGTTCTTTTAGCACTCGAATTGTTTCAAGCATTACTGAAAGGCCTGTTTTATCATCAGCACCCAAAATAGTAGTTCCATCTGTTACTACATATCCATCCTTGATAGAAGGCTTTACTCCTCTTGCTGGAACTACTGTGTCCATATGGGAAGTAAAATAAATCGTATCTACGCCCTCTTTTGTACCCTTGAGCGTACAAACCAGGTTTCCTGCGCCATGACCTGTAACAGCTGTAGTATCATCTTCAAATACATCAACACCAAGGTCAGTAAATTTTTGTTTCAGCACTTTTGCTATTTCTGTTTCATATTTTGTTTCTGAATCGATTTGGACTAACTCCAAAAATTCATTTAAAAGACGTTCCTGGTTAATCATTCTCATGATCCCTCCGTTATGTACATGTACTCGCTTTTTCAGTATACCCCTACAATAATTCTTCATCAAATGAAAGAATCGAAAATATTGGATAAAACCTTTCTTAAAAAAGTGAATTCTTTTAAAAATGCTTTGTAAAGCTGAATGTTGATCTTCACTTAAGTCCACTCCCTTTCCGGGGACAAACCACCGAACCCGTTCCTCACTGCGAGGTATCGGCTGGCTCGTTTTTCCACAGGAGTATCGTGAATTTTCAGCTCATAAAAAAATGGAGCTAAAACTAATATATATAAAGAAAACTTTTGACAGAAATTCAGACAAAAAGTTAGTGATTGGTGCGTCTTCTCATTTTAAACAAATAAATAATACTAAATAATAAAATGATTACAATAAAATAAAATGATAATTTTTTTACTATATATTGCTTATGGTCAATTTCGTCGCTACCAGAATATTTGCCATCATATTTTGCTTTAATAAATGATTCTCTGCTTTCTTTAATGGCGATTGCTTCTTTTGCAGTTACACCTTTGATTTCGTAATACTCAGTACCTTTTGGAAACTGATTTGAAAAATTGCCGCTATAAGTACCTTCTATGTCAGAATACTTAGTTACCTCACCGATTTTCATACCAATTTGCTTAGGTTCAATATGAGACTCTGAAATAATATAAAGATTACCATCGTAGACAACAAAGGCATATGCCCATTTTGCATAGGTTGTACTTATAAGAAAAGCAGAACCGATTAGAAAAATGAAAAATAGACTTATTATCTTCCTCAATTACACCCCCCCTTTGTAGAATTAGACGATTTAATTCCGTTATGGTTGCAAATGAAATTGACAATAGTTTTGGCATTCATTTTGACCTTAAAATTGACGATTAATATCTTCTATTTATAATTTCTAATCTAATTAAATATTCCCTGACAATTTTCATTTCAAATCTAAAGGAAACTTAATATACCAATAAAAAAGGCGTTCCAAAACTGTTGCCAGTTTGTACGCCTTTTTTTCTAGCTTTATAATGGCATATTAGAATGCTTTTTCCCAGGCCTAGTTTCCTTTTTATTACGGAGCATTTCAAGAGCCTGAATAATTTTAATCCGTGTTTCCCGCGGGTCAATGACGTCATCGACCATGCCTCTGCTCGCCGCAACATAAGGATTGGCAAATTTCTCACGGTATTCTTCAATTTTTTGCTGCCTGACCGCTTCAGGATTTTCACTATTTTGAATTTCCCTTGCAAAGATAATATTTGCTGCTCCCTGTGGTCCCATTACGGCTATTTCGGCGTTCGGCCAGGCAAATACAAGGTCCGCTCCAATCGATTTACTGTTAAGAGCCACATAGGCACCGCCGTAAGCTTTTCGTAAAATAACGGTCAGTTTTGGTACTGTTGCTTCGGAGTAGGCAAACAGGATCTTGGCACCGTGGCGAATGATTCCACCGTGTTCTTGTTTAACCCCAGGAAAAAAACCTGTAACATCTTCAAAAGTGATGAGCGGGATATTAAAGGAATCACAAAAACGTATGAATCTGGAGGCTTTATCAGAGGAATCGATATCGAGTCCTCCTGCCATAAACTTAGGCTGGTTGCAAATAAGGCCCACAGTCTCTCCTTTAATTTTAGCAAATCCCACAACAATGTTTTTCGCAAAATCTTTATGTATTTCCATAAATGAGTCTCGATCCGCTACCTGCTCAATTACCTTGCGTACGTCATAAGGCCTGATAGCATCAAATGGAATAATATCCGTTAAATCCGGACGATAATCATCCTCCTCCGGTACTTCCAATCTACCGGGCTTTTCTTCATTATTTTGAGGAAGATAGCTTAGCAGCTTTCTTACATTTCCCAGAACTTCTTCCTCTGTCGTCCCGCTGAAATGTGCATTGCCGCTGATCGAGTTATGGACTTTAGCGCCTCCGAGGTCTTCAGCCGAAATTTTCTCTCCTGTTACAGTTTCAATAACCTTTGGCCCTGTGATAAACATCTGGCTTGTGTTCTCCACCATAAAAACAAAATCGGTAATTGCCGGGGAATAAACTGCTCCGCCTGCGCAAGGTCCCATAATGACGGATATTTGAGGAATAACTCCCGAATAAATAGAATTCCGATAAAAAATTTGCCCATATCCATCCAGTGATACTACACCTTCCTGGATTCGAGCACCTCCGGAATCATTCAAACCAACAAAAGGTGCTCCATTTTTGGCGGCCAGGTCCATAACATTGGCAATTTTTTTTGCATGCATTTCACCAAGAGCTCCGCCAAAAACGGTAAAATCCTGTGAGAATAAATAAATCGGACGGCCATTCACCTTTCCGTACCCTGTTACAACTCCATCCCCTGGCCCCTTTTGGTCTTCCAGTCCAAAATCGGTGCTCCGATGCTCAATAAATGGATTTAGTTCGATAAAGCTCCCTTTATCCACCAATAGTTCAATCCGTTCCCTTGCGGTCAGCTTTCCTTTTTGATGCTGTTTTTCAATTCGCTCATCGCCGCCGCCCATTTCTACCTCACGGCGTCTATCGTACAATTCGTTAATTTTTTCGTATATATCAACCATGCTGTCTCTCCAACCCCTTCTTTTCACAAAGCTCGTATAAAATTCCTTCTGTGGATTTAGGATGCATAAACGCCACCAGCGCACCGCCAGCTCCTGTCTTTGGCTCCTCATTAATCATTCTGATACCTTTTTCCTTGATTTCTCTAATTCTCTCTTCGATTGAATCCACCCCCAGGGCGACATGATGGATTCCTTCTCCCCGCTTTTCAATATACTTTGCAATAGCACTTTCCTCATTTAATGGTTCAAGAAGCTCGAGCTTTGTTTCACCAGCTTTTAAAAAAGCAACTCTAACTTTCTCGCTTACTACTTCTTCTATCCCTAACAAGGGGAGTTGTAACACTTCCGTATAAAAAGGAAGGGTTTTATCCAGTGACTTTACGGCAATTCCAATATGATCGACTTTTTTTATCATTTTAATCCCCTCTTTTTTATCAGGCATGAACAATCTTTTGTCTAACTTTTAAGCGTTTACAATTATTTTAATATAAATTCTGATTTGAGGAAAATATTAAACAAATCTATATTCGTGAAAAATGTCATAAATCCTTCCTAAATTATGAGGAAGGGACATTGTCCGAAAGAGAAATTCAAGTTACAATAGGAATAAACATTTCGCCTTCACAAGGAGGAGAGTTCATTGAGAAATCGGAAATCCAGAAAAATCGTTGTGTACCTAATGCTATTTGCCATGCTTGCTTCCACCCTCCTGCTAGGGATCGCACAGTTCTTTTAATAAAAAAACAACTCCAGTTGTGACTTTTACAATGCTGGTTACTTACCTTAGAAAAATTCTATAATAAAAGCCAAAACAAGGGACTGTCCGGTAATGGACAGTCCCTTTTATTGAATGGCGTTATATTCTTTTGCCAGTGTATTAAAAGATTTCTTCGATGAAAGCACAAGAACCTTAGTCCCAAGAGGAATTAATGGATAGAGCGACTTGATGACTTCGTTCTGCGTTCTTATGCAGCCCTTTGAAACATATCTTCCGATCGTTTCAGGCTGATTGGTTCCATGGATTCCATATGAACGGCCATCCGTTCCTTTAGCATCAAAACCAATCCACCGAGCTCCGAGCGGATTAGCAGGACTGCCACCTGGGATATTCTTCTTTCGGTAATATGGATCTTTTGCTTTTACTGTAATTGTAAACATCCCTTCAGGTGTCAGTTTCATCGTCTTGCCCGTGCCTATACTGACAACCGTTTGAACCCGATTATCTTCTACAAAAGCCATTTCATTGGTTTTTTTATTAACAATTAAAAAAGGATCCCCTGGAACAGGATTAGGGCCAAGCGGCCAAAGGGGAGAAAGAAAAATAGAAAGTAGAATTGGGGAAAGCATTTTCAGAATTAGCATCTCTGTCACCTGCTTTTTTCCCGTTAGTGTGCTTCTATCTTACTCTTTTCATTCACTTTCCTGCTGTTTTTAATCCTTTAAAAGAGCTTTTTATAATAAGATAATCTTTTATTTCATTTATTAACTGAAAAAGTGCTGCTCTTGTTTCAAATTCTTCCCTTGTTTTTGGAAGTTCCATTTCCTCAAATTCAGCCTTCATCCTCATAAGTTTTTCAATATATAAGACTGCGGTGTTTCCGGGATGTACATTCTCTGAAAGCTCCTCCAAAAATTCTGCTATCATCTTTCCCTGTTCAACCTGAAGGTCCAGGGAGGTTACTAAAGGAAGGACCCTTTCAATAATTTCAAACTGTTTTTCCCGCATTTTAAAATATTGATAATAGATATTTTCATTGGTTAACAGCTGGTTTTCATTATGGCGGGATGAAGTAATTTTACCCTCTTCTAGTATTTCGGCCGTTTCGGTAATCTCACGTCCATCCCAGTCGCTTTCCCCATTTCGAAGAAATAGCGCCATTTCGGATAATATTTTTTGAAAGTTATCCTCTGCCTTTCTCCTAAGTTCGTCCATCCTCTTTTCAACACTCGGCATATACAAATTCATGAATAAAGCAACGCCTATCCCTGTCACAATAACCCCAAATTCATTTAGGAATAGACCAGCCGTCACATGTCCGGCAGAATATATATGAAGTATAATAACGCTGCTGGTCACAACACCATCTTTTGCTTTTAATAAAACAATAGTAGGGATGAAAAAAAGGAGCAAGACCCCTATCATAACAGGATGATAGGCTACTCCTTCAAAAAAAATAGCCGAAAAAGGCATAGCAAGCATACAGGCTAGAAACCGGTCCCATGCAGTCCTAATTGATCGCATTTTCGTAACCTGAATGCATAAAATTGTAAGAATTCCTGCCGATACGAAATTATGAAGACCAAGTTTTTGGGCAATGATTATTGAAATGGCTGTCCCTGCAGCTGTTTTTAATGTCCGGTAACCAATTCTAAATTTCACTTATTCATCTCCTGCCCAACTTCTAATCTCTTATAAAAGAAAAAGATGACCCGAGGATCACCTTTTTCCGTGAAAAAATTATAACCTTGAATTATTGTTTATGTCCAGTTGCTGAGTCTAACAACTATTTGTTGTTTCCGTTCTTTTTTAATTTGAAGTTCAGCTTTCCATTACCTAATCATAGCATTTTCTGAAGGAAGTCCTGAGCACGCTGGCTTTTTGGATTTGCAAAAAACTCTATAGGGGGCGCATCTTCCACAAGCTGGCCACCATCAAGGAATAGTACTCTGTCTGCCACCTCACGGGCAAACCCCATTTCATGAGTTACGATAGCCATGGTCATTCCAGTATGAGCCAATGATTTCATAACGTCCAAAACCTCTTTTACCATTTCAGGGTCAAGAGCAGAAGTTGGCTCGTCAAAAAGCATGACAGTTGGCTGCATTGCGAGTGCCCTTGCAATTGCCACACGCTGTTTCTGGCCTCCTGATAAACGGGTTGGATACTCTTTCGCTTTATCTGATAGCCCTACTCTGTCTAGCAGGTCCATACCTACTTTTTCTGCTTCTTGCTTTGATAAACCTTTTACCTTAATAGGTGCATACGTCAGATTTTCCATTACGGTTTTGTGAGGAAACAAATGAAAATGCTGAAAAACCATCCCGACATTCTGCCTTATTTTCATTATATTTGTTTTTTTATTGGTTACTTCATGATCACTAATCCAAATATGTCCGCTTGTAGGAGTTTCAAGGAGATTTAAACAGCGTAAAAAGGTTGATTTCCCTGAACCCGAAGGACCAATAATCGCTACAACTTCTCCTTCTTTAATGGATGTTGTAATTCCTTTTAAGACCTCAAGCTTGCCAAAATTCTTATGCAAATCATCCACTTTAATCACTGCGTCTCATTCTCCTTTCAAGCGCTTTGCCAAGAAGTGTAAGAACCATAACCATGATGTAGTAAATCAAGCCTGCAATAATTAATGGCTCAAAGAAAGAAAAATTATCTGCCCCAGCCTGGTAAGAACGGCGCATAACATCTGTTACACCAATAGTAGTAACGATTGCTGATTCTTTTGTTAAAGTAATAAATTCATTCATTAAGGCAGGCAAAATATTTTTTAAGGCCTGCGGCATAATGATATCCCACATCATTTTTCCATAGGGAACTCCAAGTGCCATAGCCGCTTCTTTTTGCCCTTTATCCACTGCTAATATACCGGCACGGATAATCTCTGATATATATGCAGCTGAATTCATCGCGAACGATAAAATGGCAGCTGTATACGGTTCAATTTGGTAGCCGACAATTTGTGGTGAACCATAGTAAATAAGCATCAATTGAAGCACGAGCGGCGTACCTCTAAATACAGAAGTATAGGCATCTGCCAGCCAGCCCAACACTTTAAACGTACTAATTTTGAAATAAGTTAAAATAATACCGAGCGCAAAGCCTAAAATACCTGCCAATATAACAATTTGCAGTGTTACCTTTATACCCTTCAATATATAGGGGATTGAGGGTATAAATTGTCCAAAGTCCAGATTCATTCGAGTGATCCACCCCTCCATATAAACTAGCCAATACATAAAGAAAGCTCGGCGTTGGCAAGGCCGCAGCTTTTTTGTTTTTCAGATTTTTGCAAATAAATTCTGATTAGATAAAAACGTTCAGAAAGCCAATGCCCTCTGAACGTTCACCTCATTTTTCTGCGGAATTAATGTTATTGTTCCCCGCCAAACCATTTTACAACAAGCTTGTCAAGCTCACCATTATCTTGCATTTTCTTAAGTTCTTTATTAAATTTCACTGTCAGATTACTGTCTTTAGGGAAAGCAATTGCAGATCCCTGTTCTTCTGAACCCTCGTCCAATGTGAAACCAGTTAGTTCTGTTTCCTTTTTCATATATCCTTTTGCTACGATATCTTCAATTATTGCTGCATCGAAACGGCCAGCTTTCATTTCCTGGATTAGATCCGGGATACGATTACGATTTTCAATTTTAATTGCGACAGTTTTATTGATATCCTTTGCTTTTGTTTCCTGAATTGAGCCAAGCTGTACGCCGACAGTTTTTCCTTTCAGGTCCTCAAGCTTCTCTATACCGCTGCCTTTTTTAGTAACGAGCATTTGGTTTGCCTTATAATAAATGTCACTGAAATCCACGTTTTTCTTTCTTTTTTCAGTCGGAGTCATACCTGCAAGTACAAAATCAACCTGCTTGGATTTCAACGCCTGAATAAGTCCACTGAAATCAATGTCTTTAATTTCAACCTTATAACCAAGCTTACCGGCAAGGGCTTTTGCAAGGTCAACGTCAAAACCTTTAATTTCATCATCTTTGCCAGTCTCAATATATTCGAATGGCTTATAGTCTGCAGATGTACCCATAATCAATACTTTATTATCCTTTTTGTCCCCGGCTGCCCCATCCTTTTTATCGGATGTACCGCATGCTGCCAAAATTCCAACAAGCAGGATAGTTGTTAAAAATAATACAAATCCCTTTTTCATATACTTTCCCCCTATAATATTTCTGAAGATTAATACTATTGCGTAATTAATGATATTTTATCCGATGTGAATAGTTTTTATCAAGCAATAACTTGGATTAATAATTATTCACTGTAATGGATTTTAACACATATTTATATTTATGCAAATATATTTTTAAAAATTAATTTTGCTATTATAATATATTCCTATTATGTTAATAATAAAAAAGGGCTGCACCCTTTGCCAACATAGCATCAGGGGCAGCCCTTCTCTTTCCTAATTATAGTTCTTCACAATATTTCTCGAAACCTTCTTGCAATTTTAATACAACAGACATTGGATCATGACCTTCAATTTGGTGCCTTTCCACCATCATACATAACTCACCATCTTTTAATAATGCAAATGAAGGTGAGGATGGCGGATAACCAGTGAAAAAGCTTCTTGCCTTTTCAGTAGCTTCTTTATCTTGTCCGGCAAATACAGTTACAAGCTGGTCCGGACGTTTGTCAAAATGAACTGCATGCGCTGCAGCAGGACGGGCAATTCCGCCTGCACATCCGCAAACCGAATTCACCATTACAAGAGTAGTTCCTTTTTGAGCTAGTACTTCTTCAACCTCTTCAGGCGTTTTAAGTTCTGAATATCCTGCAGAAACGATTTCTTGGCGTGCCTGGCGAACCACGTCGTTCATAAATAAATTAAAATCCATATTCATAAAGTTCACTCCTTGTGCTGTATTTTTCTTTTAGGTATACATACATGATACCAAGAGAAATTACCTAATTTCAAATAACTGAAATTTATTTAAGAAAAAAGTTTAATACTTCCAAAAGAGGGAAGTATTAAAGTACAGCTAGATCCATACCCCTAAACTCCCTAAATTGAGGATAGTATCATAAGATACTATCCGTTTTTTTTGTTTAAATCCAACATGTTAGCTTGAAGGAGCACGACTGAAATTCGAAAAAAAAGCGAATTCCCCCCGCTTCATTTATTTAAAAAGATCTTAAAAAGTGTATCCACGGCAGCTGCTACGGTTCTGTCTCCAGCAATAACCTCATTCTCTACTTTTGGAAGCAGTGCTTTTATTTCTGGATGATGAAAAAAACTGTACTGCAGCTGATCCGTTATCATGGAATATATCCATTCTCTTGACTGTTTTTTTCTTCTTTCCTCAAAGGTTCCCGAGTTCTCCCCGGTATGTTTAAAGTCACGGATAACTTCCCAGATTTTATCTATTCCCGTATTATCAAGTGATGAACATGTGTAAGCCCTAGAAGTCCAACCCTTTGTAGCTGGCTGAAGGAAATGCAGAATCTTATTGTATTCATGCTTCGTTTTTTCAGCGGGTAATTTATTGTCTCCATCTGCTTTATGGACAATAATGGCATCAGCAAGTTCCATAATTCCTTTTTTCATGCCCTGAAGCTCGTCACCTGCCCCTGTCAGAACCAGAAGCATAAAGAAATCCACCATCTCCCGGATAATAACCTCACTTTGGCCTACACCAACGGTTTCCACCAGAATGACATCAAAGCCGGCTGCCTCACAGATCAGCATTGCCTCGCGAGTTTTCCTGTGGACTCCTCCAAGCTTCCCACCAGAAGCAGAAGGTCGGATAAATGCAGAGGGATTTCTTGAAAGCTTCTCCATTCGTGTTTTGTCCCCAAGGATACTTCCTCCGCTAATACTCGAGCTGGGATCTATTGCGAGGACTGCCACCCGATGGCCAAGACTGCAGAGATAGAGCCCGAATGACTCGATAAAAGTACTTTTTCCGGCACCCGGGACTCCGGTAATTCCGATTCGAACAGATTTCCCCGATTGGGGCAGGAGCTTTTGCAGAAGACGCTGAGCCTCCTCGAAATGGTGCTCAGCATTACTCTCTACTAGAGTGATTGCTCTGGCGATATATTTCCTGTCTCCCTTTAAAACCCCTTCGTATAATTCCTCAATCGGCAGCTCTTGGTTTCGTTTTTTTTGAAATCGCAAACCTTTATGAATTATCTGATTCTGACTTGGCTGCTCAGTACCTTTTTTTATTAGGCTTGAAAAAACATCCGGCCTGCTAGGGTCACTCCATTCCGGCTTTTTGCCTTCAGTCATTTATTGAGCCACTTCCTCATAACCAAGCTGTTTATAAATTTCTTCGATTACTTTCTGAGCCGCTACAGGAATAACTGTTCCAGGGCCGAAAATAGCTGAAGCCCCGTTTTCCAATAGGAATGGGTAATCCTGAGCAGGAATAACCCCTCCAACAACCACTAAAATATCTTCCCTGCCGAGCTTCTTCAGTTCGTACACCAGCTGAGGAAGAAGCGTTTTATGTCCTGCTGCAAGCGAGCTTATTCCTATAACGTGTACATCATTTTCTACTGCCTGCAAAGCTGTTTCTTCAGGTGTCTGGAATAGCGGACCGATATCCACATCAAAGCCTAAATCGGCAAAAGCTGTAGCAATAATTTTGGCACCGCGGTCATGTCCATCCTGCCCCATTTTCGCAATCAGGATACGCGGTCTCCTGCCCTCATTTCCCAGAAACTCTTCTGTCATTTTAACTACTTCTGCAATTTCCTCTTCATTAGTAAATGCAGAACTGTATACTCCGCTTATTGAGCGAATGACAGCTTTATGCCGCTTCGCTACAATTTCAATCGAATCAGAAATTTCTCCGAGTGTTGCACGCACCCTTGCCGCCTTTACAGCAAGTTCCAGAAGATTTTGATCTCCTGTTTCTGCCCCCTTCGTTAGGGCAGCCAGTGCTTCCTGTACCTGGTTTTCATTTCTTCCATCTTTTAACTGCTGAAGTCTCTCAATTTGTTTCCGTCGAACGGCTGTATTATCTATGTCCAGAATATCAATCGGTTCTTCTTTTTCCAGTCTGTATCGGTTTACCCCTATGATCGCTTCCTTGCCTGAATCAATCTGCGCCTGTCTCCTGGCTGCTGCCTCTTCAATTTTCATTTTCGGTAGACCTGTTTCAATTGCTTTTGCCATACCTCCAAGGTTTTCTATCTCCTCAATATGTTTCCAAGCCCGCTCAATTAACTCATTTGTCAAAGTTTCTACATAATAAGAGCCAGCCCAAGGATCAATTACCTTTGTAATACCTGTTTCTTCCTGAAGGAAAAGCTGGGTATTTCTTGCTATTCTTGCAGAAAAATCGGTAGGCAGTGCAATAGCTTCATCCAGTGCATTGGTATGGAGGGATTGGGTATGCCCCATGACTGCGGCATGAGCTTCAATAAGTGTTCTTGTTACGTTATTGAATGGATCTTGTTCTGTAAGACTCCATCCGGAAGTTTGTGAATGTGTCCTAAGGGCCATTGATTTGGGATTTTGCGGATCAAAGGATTTCATCATTTTTGCCCAAATGAATCGGGCTGCTCTCATTTTCGCTACTTCCATAAAGTAATTCATCCCAACTGCCCAGAAAAATGACAGCCTAGGAGCAAAGGAGTCTATCTCGATTCCTGCCTTCAATCCAGTCCTAACATATTCCAGACCATCAGCCAAGGTATACGCCAGTTCCAGATCCGCAGGGGCTCCCGCCTCCTGCATATGGTATCCAGAAATACTAATGCTATTGAACTTTGGCATGTATTTTGATGTATATTCAAAAATATCCGCAATAATTTTCATCGACATTTCCGGCGGATAGATATACGTATTCCTCACCATATACTCTTTTAAAATATCATTTTGGATTGTGCCTGATAGTTTTTCCTGGCTGACGCCCTGTTCTTCGGCAGTAACGATAAAGAAAGCCAATATCGGAAGGACCGCCCCGTTCATTGTCATTGAAACCGACATCTGATCCAGCGGAATACCATCAAAGAGTACTTTCATATCGAGAATGGAATCAATTGCTACGCCTGCTTTACCTACATCTCCTACGACACGAGGATGGTCTGAATCATAGCCTCTATGTGTTGCCAGGTCGAATGCTACTGATAGCCCTTTCTGGCCCATGGCTAGATTTCGGCGGTAGAATGCGTTGCTTTCTTCGGCAGTTGAAAAACCTGCATATTGCCTAACAGTCCAAGGACGATTAACATACATCGTTGAATAAGGGCCTCTTGTATATGGAGCGATTCCCGGTTTCGAGTTCAGATGTTCCATTCCTTCAATATCTTCACTGGTATATAAAGGTTTAAGAGCAATTTGCTCATTTGTTTCGAACAAGAGATTTTCAAGAGAATCACTTACCTCTTTTTTGACTTTTTCCTTCCATTGTTCTTTTGAAAAGGAATTTTTGTTTTCAAAGAGTGATATATTTCGAAAGTCTGGCTTTTTCATTTAATTTTCACCCTCCTTTTCTTTCAGAATTGAAGAAAGGATTTGATAGCAATTACTTCTTATATGAATAAATTGATTTATTCCTGCCGCCAGCCATTTATCCTGTTCCTCTTTATCCGGCAGTCCAGCCAGATAAAAATGCATTTCTGGAAAATCAGCTTTAAGAGCTTTAAGCATAGCAAATCCGGACTCCTGGTATTGCTCATTTTGCCCGCAGAGGCAAAAATGATTTGTACCTAAAGATGATATGAATTTTTTTGCTTCTTCTTCTGTAAAGAGAGGTTCGCTTTTATCAGCTTTTATTCCGCCGGAGGATACAAATCCTGATATAAAATCAGTACGAGGTTTATGCTGTTTTAACTCTCCAAGACAAATTAATCCTATTGAAGGACTTGTTCCAGAATTCAATGCCAGTTTTTCAGACCTTCTGCGCAGTTCCTCGAATGGCTCCGCCAAACGGATTTGCTTTATCGGCTGTATACTTTCAAGCTTCATCAAAGCTGATGGCTGTTGCTGTTTCATTTTACCTTCAGCCGCTGTTTCCGAAAGATTGGCGTATGCGTTAGTTCCAATGATACTTTGTTTCCTTGTAAGAGCGTCCTGTTTTCTTTTTTCCCATACTTCTTGTATTTCCTGCTGAATCCAGCCTGATTTTAAACACTCTATTATTCCGCCCTTTGAATCTATTTCAAGAAATAGAGCCCAAGCCTTTTCAGCAAGTTCGTTTGTAAGTTCCTCAATATACCATGAACCTCCAGCAGGATCAGCAACCTTAGTCAAGTGAGCCTCTTCCTGGAGAATTAGCTGAGTATTTCTGGCGATTCTATTTGAAAGTGGTGTTGCCCCATGCAGTTCATCGAACGGACTGACATGAAGATATTGAACATTTCCAATGGCTGCTGCGAAAGCCTCATTTCCTGCCCGGAGAATATTTACATGCTTATCATAGATCGTTTTTGTAAACGAAGAGGTTTCAGCAGAAATATGCATCTTCCTAGCATATGCAGGAGCGTTATATGCTTCTGCTGCCTTATCCCAAAGAAGACGCGCCGCACGGAACTTGGCAATTTCCATGAAAAAATTTGCACCAATAGAAAATTGAAAAACCATTTTGGATAAAATAGCTTCAAGATCCATTCCCCGTTCAAGCAGCTTCTGTAAATAAAACGTACCTTCTGCAATAGAAATAGCTAGCTCCTGTACCGCGTTTGCTCCACCATTATGATAGGGTGTTGTGTTAACCAAAATAGTTTGAAGAGATGGCATTTTGTCATGATATTTTATCCAGCAATTGAAATTACTTTCAAGACTCGCCGGGATCATGCCCTCTTTTAAATAAAAGGATAACGGATCAAATCCAATATATCCTGCAGCTTTATCCCCAAGAGGAGCTAGAACTTCTAAAAAGTCCTCTTGCATATCCCCGGCATTAATAGCAAAAGGGTAATCCTGGTAAACCTCTTTTAAGGATTTTAATAGCAGGTCTTTCTCTTTTACTAGTTCTGGTGTCAGGTCAAAGGAAATTGTAGTTTGTCCTTTTTTAAATGCAGCTTGAAGGGCAGTCTCCAATTCACTGGCTGACTCTATTTTTAACGTTTGAGCCACCTTCCATTTTGATGGAGCAGGGTTAATCCCTCGTCTGTAATTGGGACCACCCGGATAATCTGAGTTATGGTTTTTAGAAGGTAAAGAATAAAGCGGTTTCAAAATAATGTTTTCATATGTATTGCTGTTTAAAGATTCCACGGATTTCCCCTTAAGGGCCCTTTCCGCTTCACTTCTCCAATCATTGTCCGTTTTTTCTGGAAATGATTGCTGGATAATATCTTTTAATTCCATCCAATCTGCCTCCTATGAAGACTGCTTACCGCCGAAAGCGGATAACCTGCATAATTGCACTAAAATTCTGACTCCCTTCTATTTTAGTACAGACCTATTATTCTAGCAATTCGAATGAGCCTTCTGCTTACCTGAAAGGGATGGAAACTTATTAATAAGTTATAGTTTTATCATCTAATTTACCCGATTTTTCTCTTTAGACGAAGAACTTCTACCTATTTCTCGGAAACTTCTACCTCTTTTTGCAAAACTTCACCCTCTTTTTCAAAATCTTCTACTTTTGATCCAGAAAGGACCGCTGCTGCCGATCCCTCTTACCTATCCTTCTCCCTTATTAGGCAGAACTTCTACTTATTTCTCGGAAACTTCTACCTCTTTTCGCAAAACTTCACCCTCTTTTTCAAAATCTTCTACTTTTGATCCAGAAAGGACCTGCACCAGCGTGTCACTCACCTACGAAGAAAAACCCTTTTTATCAATAACCCAAGGGGAGTTCAACACCATCCCCATTTAAAACGCAAAAAAAAGATGCCCCCTCTCGGAGCACCCTAAATGGTTAATATATAGAAGTTGTTGCTTTTGATGTATTTTCAAGGATTTCTTTAACTCGCTGCAGGAATCTTCCGCATATTAATCCGTCCAGTACACGGTGATCGAGTGACATACAAAGGTTAACCATATCACGAACTGCAATCATTCCGTTATTCATAACAACTGGGCGTTTTACAATTGACTCCACCTGGAGAATGGCTGCCTGCGGATAATTGATGATACCCATGGATTGGACAGAGCCAAAGGATCCAGTGTTATTGACAGTGAAGGTTCCACCCTGCATATCTTCAGACTTAAGCTGTCCTTTTCTTACCTTAACGGCAAGCTCAGTAATTTCACGGGCAATGCCTTTAATTGTTTTTTCATCAGCATTCCGGATTACAGGTACAAACAGTGCATCATCTGTTGCTACTGCTATATTCAGATTAATTTCCTTCTTCTGAATAATTTTATCACCGGCCCACATGGAATTAATTTGAGGGAATTCCTTTAGTGCCTGGGCCACTACTTTAACAAAGAAAGCGAAGAACGTTAAATTGAAGCCTTCTGTTTTCTTAAAGTCATCTTTAATACTGTTGCGATACTCTACCATATTTGTAGCATCTACTTCCATCATCATCCAGGCATGGGGAGCTTCGTGCTTGCTGCGAAGCATATTGGCAGCGATGGCTTTCCGCACACCATTCACTGGGATTTCAATATCACCAGGAGTAACAGGCACATTTACTGGTGCGGGAGTGGCAGGTCTAACAGGTTGAGCAGCTTGTGCTTCCGTGCGTTCTTCTACTGCAGGTGGCTGCGATACAGCTTGTTTTTCCCCAGCCTTTGGTATATTTCCTGATTCGATTAGCTTCAAAAGATCTTTTCTTGTAATTCGGCCACCGGCCCCGGTACCTTTTACCTGAGTCAAATCAATATTGTTTTCCTGAGAAATTTTTAAAACAGCTGGAGAATAACGAGCTTTGTTTGCTTGCTCTGCTTCTGGTGCCTCTCCCCCTGTTTTAACTTCTTCTTGTGTTGTCTCTCTTCCTTTGGCTTCTGCTGAAGTGGAATCTTCAGTTCCTTTTCCGCCTACTTCGATTGTCAGGATGACTTCGCCCACGGAAAGGGTATCACCTTCAGCAGCGATTAGTTCCTTAATCACACCCTCAAAGGAAGATGGCACTTCTGCATTTACTTTATCTGTCATAACCTCTGCAAGAGGATCGTATTTATTTACTTTATCACCGACAGAAACGAGCCACTTGCTGATTGTTCCTTCGGTAACACTTTCGCCTAATTGCGGCATTTTTATTTGTTCAATTGCCAAGGGGTACAGCCTCCTTTTTTACTGTCTAGTTCCTGCGTTCAGCGCTTAGTGTCCATCCCACTCCTCCCTGCGATAAGGCATCAACGAATCGTTTCACTCTTCGTGTTGTCTAGCTTCAGCGCCTAGGGGATCGAGGTCATAAGCCAATCCGTCGGAAGTTACAGAACAACCTTCTCGCCGCTCGTCTTATACTTGTCGGCCCTGTACAAGGCACTTACGCTTTTCATTTTCCTTTATCTCAGTCGAAGCGGGGGCCTGTACGATGCAGGTCAGAAAGGTGCTGCCATAAGACTTGGCGGAATCAGCCTTTCTTCAAATACCCTACAGCTCTTAACGAACGCTTCCGCATTTCCTAGTACTCTGCTAGTTCGCGCATTGCTTTTTCTACTTTATCCGGATTTATCATAAAGAATTTTTCCATTGTTGGCGAGTAAGGCATTGCTGGGACATCCGGACCCGCAAGACGCATAATCGGTGCATCAAGATCAAACAGACAGTTCTCAGCGATAATAGCTGATACCTCACTAATAATACTGCCTTCCTTGTTGTCTTCCGTTACAAGCAGTACTTTTCCTGTCTTGGAGGCAGCTTCCAAAATTGCTTCTTTATCAAGAGGATACACAGTTCTTAAATCAAGGATATGTGCAGAAATACCGTCCTTAGCAAGCTTCTCGGCAGCCTGTAGGGCAAAGTGGACGCAGAGACCATATGTGATTACAGTGATATCCTCCCCCTGGCGTTTTACATCGGCTTTGCCTATAGGAAGAACATAATCATCAGCAGGGACTTCCCCCTTAATTAGGCGGTATGCCCGTTTATGCTCGAAAAATAAAACAGGGTCTTCATCACGAATAGCAGCCTTTAGCAAGCCTTTTACATCATATGGAGTTGAAGGCATCACAATTTTTAATCCAGGCTGGTTGGCAAATACAGCTTCAACCGACTGGGAGTGATAAAGGGCACCATGAACTCCACCGCCATATGGAGCACGGATAACGATTGGGCAGTTCCAGTCATTATTTGAACGATAGCGAATCTTCGCCGCTTCTGAAATAATCTGATTTACCGCTGGCATAATAAAATCAGCAAACTGCATTTCAGCAATTGGGCGTAATCCGTACATAGCGGCTCCGATACCTACACCTGCTATTGCAGACTCAGCAAGCGGTGTATCAATCACTCGTTCTTCGCCAAATTGTTCGTATAAGCCTTGTGTGGCTTTAAATACTCCGCCTTTTAATCCTACGTCTTCGCCAAGTACGAATACCTTTTGATCTCTTTCCATTTCCTCACGAATTGCCATTGTTACTGCATCTATATAAGAAATTACAGCCATCTTAGTTCCCCCTTACTTTTCCGCGTACACATACTTCAACGCATCTTCACCAGGTGAGTATGGTGCGTTTTCGGCATAGTCGGTTGCTTCATTAACAATCTTCATGACACGGTCATTGATTTCTTTTTCCAAATCATCGCTCATGACACCTGTTTCTTTCAGATAAGCTCCAAAGGTGATAATGGGGTCAAGCGTTTTAGCTTTTGCGACTTCATCTGGTGCACGGTAACTGCGGTCATCATCATCTGAAGAGTGCGGTGTCAGCCGGTAAGAAACAGTTTCTACTAGTGTAGGGCCTTTTCCGCTTCGTGCACGGGTTGCCGCTTCTTTTACTACTTTGTACACCTCAAGAGGGTCATTACCATCCACTGTATATCCCGGCATCCCATAACCAATCGCCCGGTCAGAAACCTTTTCGCAAGCCAATTGCTTTTCAATTGGAACAGAGATAGCATATTTATTGTTTTCACACATAAAGATAACAGGCAATTTATGCACACCGGCAAAGTTTGCGCCTTCATGGAAATCTCCCTGGTTCGAGGAGCCCTCACCAAACGTAACAAACGTTAAAAGGTCTTTTCCTTCCATTTTACCTGCAAGCGCAATTCCGACTGCATGCGGCACCTGAGTGGTAACTGGCGAGGAACCTGTAACAATACGGTTTTTCTTTTGCCCAAAGTGCCCCGGCATTTGGCGGCTTCCAGAGTTTGGGTCCTCCGCTTTTGCAAAACCGGAAAGCATCAATTCTCTTGGAGTCATTCCAAAAGTTAATACAACTCCCATATCACGATAGTATGGAAGGACATAATCCTTTTCCTTGTCAAGAGCAAAGGCAGCACCAATTTGCGCCGCTTCCTGTCCCTGGCAGGAAATAACAAACGGAATTTTCCCCGCACGGTTTAAAAGCCACATACGTTCGTCAATGCGGCGAGCCATAAGCATTGTTTCATACATCTCCAAAACTTTATCATCACTTAAATCAAGTGCATGATGACGATTTTCAGTCATTCAATAAACCTCCCATTTGTTCGTAACAAATTTAAGAATGGATCGCTTTGCCATCAACTGCCAAGGCAGCTTCGCCGATTGCTTCTGACAATGTCGGATGTGGATGAATGGTATTCGCCACTTCCCAAGGTGTTGCATTCAAAACCATTGCAAGACCAGCTTCAGAAATCATATCTGTGACATGTGGACCGATCATATGCACACCTAAGATATCATCGGTATCTTTATCTGCAACAATTTTCACAAAACCGTCAGACTCGCCAAAAACAAGTGCCTTACCTATCGCCCGGAATGAAAACTTCCCTGTTTTTATATTAAAGCCCTGTTCTTTCGCCTGATCTTCTGTAAGTCCAACCTGGGCCACTTCCGGACTGCTATAGATACATTTTGGCACTAGATTGTAATCTAGTGGATGAGTATCTTCTCCGGCAATATGTTCAACTGCAATAATTCCTTCATGTGAGGCAACATGAGCTAATTGAAGTCCTCCAATAACATCCCCGATTGCATATATATGTGATTCTTTGGTCTGGAAAAATTCATTTGTCTGGATGAATCCTCTCTCAACCAGAATTTCGGTATTTTCTATGCCAATTCCTTCAACATTAGCCTGGCGTCCAACAGAGACGAGAATTTTTTCTCCCTTAAACTCCTTTACCTCACCTTTTACTTCTGCGGAAATGGATACTCCATTTTCTTTTGATAATGTTTCAGGCAATACCTTGGCACTTGTTACAATTTTTATGCCTTTTTTCTTCATCAGTCTTTGCATTTCCTTTGAAATCTCTTTATCTTCTGTTGGAATAATTCTATCTGCATATTCAATCACCGTTACTTGTGCTCCGAAGTCAGACAGCATGGAGGCCCATTCGATTCCAATGACTCCTCCGCCAACAATAATTATAGAATCTGGCAAGGTTTCCATAGATAGTGCCTCGTCGGAAGTCATGACGATTTCTCCATCAATCTCAAGGCCTTGCAATGAACGAGGGCGTGAACCGGTAGCCACGATTACATTTTTCGGAATTAGCATTTCATTTTCCTCGCCGCTGTTCATTTCCACTGAGATTGTACCTGGCATTGGAGAAAAGATGGAAGGACCTAAAATGCGTCCTGTACCCTCAAAAACGTCTATTTTCCCCTGCTTCATTAAATGCTGAACACCTTTATGCAGCTGGTCAATAATTTTATTTTTTCTCTCTTGGACTTTTGCAAAATTAAACGATACCTCGCCTGTTACAACTCCATATTCTTCGCTTTTTTTTGCTGTAGCAAATACTTCTGCACTTCTTAAAAGTGCTTTGCTGGGAATGCATCCTTTATGGAGGCAAGTTCCGCCCAGCTTGCCTTTTTCTACAATAGCCGTTTTTAAGCCAAGCTGGGATGCACGGATTGCAGCAACATATCCGCCTGTTCCTCCGCCTAGTATGACTAAATCATATTCCTGGGACATAAAAACCCCTCCTCATCACCTTACATTTTGGGTTTGAATCGTATTGGGATATTCCTTTACTTCCTCTTCACCTTTTAATACACGCAATGCCCCTTCGGCCAAAGCCTGGAGTTCATTTTCACCCGGATGGACAATGACATCTGCAATCCAGTTCACTCTGTCTGAAATCTGCCTTACAAAGCCTTTTCCGTATGCAAGACCTCCAGTTAAAATAATGGCATCCACTTTTCCTGAAAGCACGGCACTTGCTGCTCCTATCTCTTTGGCAACCTGATAGGCCATTGCCTCATATACCAGCTTTGCCTTCTCTTCTCCATTTTTAATCATTTTTTCTACTCTTATCGCATCATTTGTTCCCAGATAACCGACAAGACCGCCCTGACCAACCAGTTTTTTCATGATTTCTTCACGGAAATACTCTCCGGAATAGCAAAGTGCGACTAGGTCTCCGGCAGGGACAGTGCCTGCACGTTCAGGGCTGAATGGACCATCTCCATGGAGGCCGTTATTTACATCTATAACTCTTCCTTTTTTGTGGACCCCGACGGTAATGCCTCCACCCATATGAGTTACAATCAGATTCAGATCCTGATATCTCGCTCCCAGTTCCTTTGAAACTCTTCTTGCAACTGCTTTTTGATTTAGAGCGTGGAAGATGCTTTTCCTTTCTATCAAAGAAAAGCCAGAAATCCGTGCAATTGAATCCAGTTCATCTACCACCACAGGATCTACAATAAAGGAGGGGATGTTTAGCCCAGAAGCAATTTGATTGGCAATAATGCCTCCCAAATTGGAAGCGTGTTCGCCGCTAAATCCAGCCCGCAGATCTTCAAGCATTGCCTGATTAACAGCATATGTACCGCCTTCAATCGGTCTTAACAAACCGCCTCTGCCGCAAACCGCACTGAGTTTTGAAATATTGATGCCTTCACTATCAAGTGTTTCCAAAATCATGTTTTTCCTAAAATCATATTGTTCAATAATATTTTCAAAGTGTTTAACCGCATCTGCATCGTGGCGAATGGTTTTCTCCAAAATAGATATATCATTATCGAAAACCCCGATCTTTGTTGAGGTTGAGCCAGGATTGATGACGAGAATTCGATAGTTGTTTTCTTGCAAAGTATAAACCTCCCGAAGGTTTCATTTTAACGTCCGTAAAGCAGGATTTCCCCTTACTGCTTTTCCGGTAAAGGAGAGCTTAAAGACTGATCAAATTCCACCCTATCCGCCTGTTTCTCTAAAGCAAAGGGCGCTGAACCTTAATTCAGCGCTCTTCTATTTAAAAAATTGGCCTTTTATTTGGAACAGCTTTCCCTTTAAAGCGGCTCCCTTATATTCCTCCGCTCTTTATTTAGGTCTGCGGCTTAGAATATGATGGCCGTTTTGTAAAAACTGGCTTCGGGAATTACGCATTCTTTCAATTCTTTCTTCTACCATGCGGTCGGCTGCAACATAAGTTGGAATACCGTCACGTTTAGCAATATCAATTACTTTTTCAACGTTCGCATATACTTGCTCAACCTTTTTCATTGCACGGTCACGATTATAGCCATAAAGCTCATCCGCTACGTTAATTACACCGCCGGCATTTATAACATAGTCAGGTGCATAGACAATCCCCATTTCATGGATGATATCACCATGCTGAGTGTCCTTCAGCTGATTATTTGCAGCTCCAGCAATAACTTTTGCTTTAATTTGGGGAATTGTTTGGTCATTAATTACAGCACCAAGTGCACATGGTGCATATATATCACATTCAACACCATAAATTTCATTAGGTTCAACAGCTTTTGCACCAAACTCTTCGACTGCACGCTGAACGGCTTCTTTATTAATGTCAGTAACAATTAACTGTGCTCCTTCTTCATGGAGATGTCGGCACAGGTTAAAGGCTACATTTCCCACACCCTGAACTGCGACCACTTTTCCTTCAAGAGAATCAGTTCCGAATGCTTCTTTTGCAGCTGCTTTCATACCGCGGTATACTCCATAGGCTGTTACAGGAGAAGGATTTCCTGAGGACCCAAATGCAGGTGAAATACCAGTTACATAATCGGTTTCCTCATGAATTAAATCCATATCTGCTACTGTTGTTCCTACATCTTCAGCTGTGATATACCGGCCATTCAAGCCTTGAATGTAGCGCCCGAAAGCCCTGAACATTTCCTCGTTCTTATCTTTGCGGGGGTCCCCGATAATAACGGTTTTACCTCCGCCAAGGTTTAAACCAGCTGCTGCATTTTTATATGTCATTCCTTTTGCAAGGCGAAGTGCATCCTCGATAGCTGCTTCTTCTGATTCATAAGTCCACATACGCGTTCCGCCAAGTGCCGGTCCTAATGTTGTATCATGGATAGCAATAATAGCTTTTAAACCTGATGATTTATCCTGGCAGAATACTACTTGTTCATAATCATATTTCTCTAGATACTTGAAAATTTCCATTTATGATTCCTCCCCAAATTAGAAAAAACTAGTTTGAAACAGAGCATAATGCCAAAGCAAGTGAGTATAGTTTGCTTTCTGCTGTATCTGATCTTGACGTTAGTACAATTGGCGCCTTGGCACCCGCGATGACTCCGCCCACTTTTGCATTTGCAAAATAAACGAGGGATTTATATAGTGCATTCCCAACTTCAATAGTTGGTACTAACAGAATATCAGCTTTTCCTGCCACTTTTCCCGTAATGCCTTTGTGCTCGGCCGCAAAAACTGATACGGCATTATCAAGGGCAAGCGGCCCTTCTACTATACAGCCGTTTATTTGCCCCCTCATGTTCATAACAGTCAGGGCAGCGGCATCCAGAGTTGCCTGCATAGCTGGATTTACAACCTCTACGGCAGCAAGTGGCGCTACTCTTGGATTCTCAATCCCAATAGACCTAGCTATTGAAACGGCATTTTTGATAATTTGTACTTTCTGCTCCAGGTCGGGAGCAATATTCATTCCTGAATCTGTAATAAGTATCAGCTTGTCGTAACCAGGAATTTCAAATACAGCTGTATGTGAAAGGATGTTTCCAGTTCTCAAGCCATAGTCTTTATTTAATACTGCTTTTAAAAGCAAGGAGGTCGGTATATTACCCTTCATTAAAACATGTGCCTCACTGTTTTTAACGGATTTTACAGCTTCCTCTGCAGCAGCATTATTTGAATCCACATGTATAATCTTAATCCGGCAGTCTTCTTCCCCTTTCGGGTATTTTTCTTTTATTAGAGCAAGGATTTTCTCCCTGTTTCCAAATAAGATAAAACGGGCCAGATTAGAATCGAGAGCATGGGCCACAGCTTCGATTACTTCTTCGTCTTCAGCTGCCGCTACCGCTACGGTTTTGGTATCAAGCCGGGCTGCTCTGTCAATGTACGTTTTGAGCTGCAAATTCTGTTCAACCCCTTTTCAAAACTTAAGCATCCAATTTAATTAATGCAAGTTTCGTGCCAAATGAAAAAACCAAT
This sequence comes from Neobacillus sp. FW104-15D2, assembly GCF_058790155.1. Taxonomy (NCBI): domain Bacteria; kingdom Bacillati; phylum Bacillota; class Bacilli; order Caryophanales; family Bacillaceae; genus Neobacillus; species Neobacillus sp. FW104-15D2. Next base: position 79,578 of record NZ_JBYTCJ010000011.1, on the reverse strand, counting down.
GAAAGCGCTTTATTTTCCTGTGAGGTACCCTGCAAGTTTTTTCACAGTACGAAATTTTTTGCATGCTAGTTTTTTCAATCAATCTCGTATTTCTGCAGTTTATAATATAAATTTCTCACTGACAGTCCTAATACTCTTGCCGTAGAAGTTTTATTTCCGTTCATTTGCTCGAGTTTTTCACGGATTAATTTTTTCTCATACGCTTCTAGTAACTCACCTAAGGGTACATTGTTTTGTCCTGTTAAAGTGTTTTTAAAATCGGCTTGTTCCTTTTTCAAACCACTCTTAAGCTCTGGAAGGTACTTTACGTCTATAGCCACTTCATGGTAACCCATAAAAATAATGGCCCTTCCGAGAATATTTTCAAGTTCTCTTACATTACCAGGCCAATCGTATTCCTTTAACTGAGCCAGCGCCCCCTCAGTAACATATTCTACATTTCGGCCATAGTCCTGATTGATTTTATGTATTAATTTATCGCAGAGCAAGGGAATTTCTTCTCTTCGTTTTCTCAAAGGTGGAATATGGATTGGCATTCTGTTAAGCCGATAGTATAAATCTTCCCTGAATGTACCGTTTGCCATTCCTTTTTCAAGATTAACATTAGTCGCAGCAATTACCCTTACATTAATCGTAAGTGCTTTAGTACCTCCGACTCTCGTAATTTCATTTTCCTGCAGAACCCTTAACAACTTTGCCTGTGTACTAAGTGAGATTTCTCCAATTTCATCAAGAAAAATACTTCCATTGTTTGCTTCTTCAAACAAGCCTCTTTTTCCGCCCCTTTTAGCACCGGAAAAAGCTCCTTCTTCATAGCCAAACAATTCACTTTCAAGGAGTGATTCAGATATAGCAGCACAATTCACGCGGATAAATTTATTGTATTTCCGATCACTTGCATTATGGATGGCATGGGCAAACAGTTCCTTACCAGTTCCAGATTCCCCTCGAAGAAGTACAGTAGCGGGTGTTTTTGCTCCCAGCTTAGCCTGGTCAATCGCCAGCCTCATTTCTTCCGAGGTACCAATAATATCCTCAAAAGTATATTTTGCCTCTAATGTCCGAATAATTTGTCTTGCTCTGCTTAATTCCCTGCTGAGCGATTTTATTTCCGACATGTCATGTATAACGCCTACACTGCCCTTTAATTTCCCTTTAACAATAATAGGGGCAACGTTGACCACCACTTCTTTTTTCGCAGGACCAACACGCATTGCGGTACCTCTGACAGCCCTTCTAGTTTGGAGGACCTTCATATGCATACTTTCCCCTTCGGAAATATCAGCAGTAGCAGGCATTCCGATAACTTGCTCCTGTGACAGCCCAGTAATTCGTGTATAGGCTGGATTTATTAGAATACCTTTTCCCTCTTCATCTACTACCGATATGGCATCATCGCTAGATTGAATAATCGCCTGGAGCATGGTCTGAATTTCTTTAAGGTTTGTAATTTCTTCTGCAAGATTTACTACCTCAGTAATATCTTTAAAAACAGCAAAAGCTCCGATCAAATTATTTTTTTCATCGATAATTGGAATACGGGTTGTAATAATTTTCAGCCCATCATTAAGAAGCATTTCCTGATTGGCTTCAGCCTTTCTAGTCTCAAGTACACGAGGAAGGCGGCTTTGTGGAATAATTTCTCTTATGTATTTCCCGATCGCATCTTCTTTACGGATTTCCATCATTTCCTGAGCTCTGCGGTTAAACAGGATGGTAATGCCCTTATTATCAATAACCACCATACCATCATCGATGGAATTGAAAATTAAATCCTGCTGATAAGATACATTTCGGTGTTTATCTATTAGGTCTTCCTTTTCTTCTATTAGCTTAGCCATTAAGTAGGCCACACTGCCCGGTATTACGACTGTATCCTTTTTACGGACCTCCATCAGTTCCTGAAAAACTTTGTGATCTCCCGTTACTTCAATGATAATATCAATCGGGTCATTCATAAAAAGATGCCAATCAATTCCCGTCCTGATACCAAGACTTTGAGCAAGCAATATACCAGCTGCGTCCTCATTTCGGTCAATAACAGCTACTACATTCAGAACATCCGTTTCTTTTAATATGGTTAATATGGCTGTTCCGCCTTTGCCAGCCCCAATTATCATTACATTTTGCATGTCTCACACCCCTTCTGAGTTTTTATTAAAAATAGTGGTAATGAGAAATTTTTCATACTTTTAAAAATTAAATCTGCAAATTCTTTCATATTCATTTTATAAATATTTGAGCGGCTTGACAAATTTGATTAATATAATATGATTTTTGGGAAGGAATATTTTTGGGAGAGGATCACCATGCAGCGAATAATCGCATTAATAATAATGCTTATCCCAGGTTTTCTAGCCGCATTCGGGATTAAATTAATGAGAGATATGATTTTTGGAAGACTAATGGCTCCAATCCCGTCACTTCCGCTCCAATTTTTAGCCGGCCTCGTTTTATTTATAGTCGGCTTATGGTTTGTTGGTGGTTTTATTTTGCATCGTGACAGGAAACGAAACAAAGTACAGACTAGGTTTCAAAACAAAAATTAAAGAGACCATTTATGGTCTCTTTTCATATTGTTTCCTTATTCTTAACGCTTTTATAGGATCATCGGTAATTATAGCTGAACAGCCTGCTTTGTATAGCCTTTGCATATCTGATTCTTTATTTACTGTATAGGGCCTTACTGCAATACCATGCTGTTCTGAAAGACGAACGATTTCATCTGTCGCCGCTATGTGTTTTGGGTGAATTCCTCCTGCTCGTATTGACTGAGCATAAATCCAGGGCATATACAGCCCCTCCGAATAAAGGGGAGCCGTTTCAATTTCTGGTGCATGCCTATAGCAATGGACGATGCTATAATGATTGAAAGAAGAAAGGATGATTCGGTGGGATAAACCATAGTCACGAATCAAACCAATCACTTTTTCTTCCATTCCATCGTAAGGCAAAATACTATTTTTCAATTCGATATTACAAATTAGTTTATTGGTTTTCATCCACTCCAGAACTTCAATAAGGGAAGGAATCGGCTCTTTCTTTAGTCCAGTTTTATTCGCATTCAAGGTCCGAAGCTCTTTATATGTAAAATCTTTTACAAATCCACTGCCGCTTGTAGTTCTGTCTACCTTTTCATCATGGATGACAACGACTTCGCCGTCTTTTGTCAGCTGGGCATCCAGCTCAATGCCGTCACAGTCCGTTTTACCTGCCTCTAGAAATGCAAGCATGGTATTTTCCGGATAAAGGGCTGAGTAGCCTCTGTGAGCGAAAATTTGCGTCATATGAACACTTCCTAACTTTAAAAAATTGGAGGATTAAAATGAGACCATTACCTATATCCGCTGAAACAGCAATTAAACTTTCCGAACAGTTAAAAATCCCTGTTGAACAGCTTATGCATATGCCACAACATATTCTTATGCAAAAGATGCTAGAACTGGAGAAGAAGGAAAAAGAGTAAATTTGAAATGCTCCTCACGCAGTCACAAACGACTGCGTTTTTTTGTCCTTATGATATATTGCAGGAAAACAATCAATTTATTTTCATAAAAGTTTTAGACAAGGTTGTTTTATCATATTTTAAAATAAAGTGGCCGGATCGGGAGGGAGTCAAAATGGGACATTACAATGGACAAAACCCTTATTCTAGTCAAAATACTGATATAAATAAAGGCTCCGAACAAAATTCTTCCTCCCGCAGAATAAAAGCGAGTATTGAAATTGCTCATTCTCAGCTTGAGTTTCAAATTAGCAAAAAAATAAAAATGAGCTCGAAGGTAAATGAAATAAGTAATCTTACATGGAAGACAGGGCCATCCAAGTACCAAATAAACATCTTAGCCAGCCGGCTATGGATTGCAGGTACTTTTACGGGTCAAATTACATATACAAAAACAAGTGATTCGCTTGTCCACCAGCAAAGCATCTCCCTTCCCTGGAAAAAAACCTTTGGCATAACTTTTTTGTACCCACCCGTAATGCCCTTAAACGATGAAATAGTCCATTATAATCTTCCGCAAGACAATCAAGTTCATTATGAACAAACTATTTATCATCACGATTCCCCAGAACTCACCATAGAAACCACAAAATTACTGACTTCACAGCAAACAGCCATCATTCAGAATTCAGCTTATCTTATTTTGGATATAAATTGTGAAATGGAATACTCAATTTTTCAGAATCAAATTGTCTCTTTTTAGGCTTTCAGGAAAAAATCGGGTATTTTTCTTAATTTGGGGAATTTACCCGGTGAATGTGTCCATACCAGAACCTTTTGCCGGCATATGCTGAAATGGAAAAAGAAGCGAAAGGGGAAAATGTAAATGTCATTTTTTGGACATAACGATAAGAAGGTTGTAAAATCCTCTGTACAACAGGAGGCAACTAATGTAAATGTTACACCAGAAGTAGCCAATGCTTTTCCATTTATAAAAGTTCCAGTGGTACTTGGGGAAGTTACTGTACAAATTGATTTAGATTCTACTATTACTTTTCCAGAGCCTGTTCTAGAAATCAAAGTAATCAAGAAAAGCCTGAAATTGGTTCAATGCAGACTTTTACTGCCTACAAATAAATTATTTTTAAAAGGCTTTGTCCGCAAAAATATTCAATACGCCACTCCAAACAAGGGCGGAAAAGATCATGTATCCTCTACCATCAAATCTTTAACAGTGGATGTTCCATTCCAGGTTGTTACTCAAATTGATTTTATTAGCCAGCCGGTATTCAAGATGGGACCTAAAACATCAGAATTTAAATATTTTAAATCCAGCCCGCTTCCTACTGGATTCTCTTCTAAAGAACACCTGCTTTCAGGAGACTTTACAGAATACAATCAAATCAGCGGCGAAGTCTTTAACGAGCTTCCTTTCTGCGAACTGCTTTCCAGCAGGTTTATTGAAATGGATGAAGCTCTAAACAGAGAAATGGGCCATGTCTGGAGCCATGATGGCGAAATCTGCGCACCATTTGAAGAAGGAACCTTCACTGAAATGGAAGAAAAAATGGTAATTGAATTAACCTTAAAAGTTCTTCAAAACCAGCAGGTTCACATTCAAGAACCTACTAGGCATGAATCTTCATGCAATTATGAGGAAATTAATCCAAGTTACGACAGTGGCCAACAAGGACACCAAGGACCTCAGGGGCCTCAGGGATACCAAGGACCTCAGGGACCCCAAAACCATGGAAGAGGCGGCGGCTGGAGATTTTAAAGTTAATAAACCCAAAGAGCATATTCCTGAACGAAATATGCTCTTTCTTTTTTAGAAAACTAGGAGGCAGCCGAGCATTTAGCGATACAGAGCAGTGTTACGCTTTATCACGCTCGTAACGGCAAATTCTCGAAAAAGCTATGCTTTTTCTTCGTACGATGCAAAGTGGACAAATACTTCCTTATCCGTCGTACATTTAGAATTTAAACATATAATTCTGATTATTCACAAGGGAGAAAAACTTCTGAAGTGTATATTTAATTTACATATAAGTATCCTTAAATAATCCTAACTCTTTCAAGAAGCCTTATGCTCCAGGCGCAGCTTATCGGCAACCATAGCAATAAACTCCGAGTTGGTAGGCTTTGCTTTTGTCATGCTGACGGTATATCCAAAAAGAGAAGAGATAGAATCAATATTACCGCGGCTCCAGGCCACTTCTATGGCATGGCGGATGGCTCTTTCAACTCGGCTTGCTGTAGTATTATACTTTTTAGCAATATCAGGATACAAGACCTTTGTTATTGAACCCAAAAGCTCGATGTCGTTATAAACCATAGAAATGGCTTCACGCAAATATAAGTATCCCTTAATATGTGCAGGTACTCCAATTTCATGGATAATACTTGTAATACTAGCATCAAGATTTTTTGGCTTTTGTTCCGATTGAGGACGATAGTTTGTACCAGGAGATTTTCTTGAAATGGAGCTGCTTTTTCCGCTTACCTGACGAATTTGACTGCCGAGGTTTTCCATATCAAATGGTTTAAGGACAAAATAAGAAGCACCAAGCTCAACCGCTTTTTTTGTAACATCCTCCTGACCGAAAGCAGTCAGCATTATTACATTTGGCAGGGAGCTTCTTCTTTCTTCCCGAAGTCTTTCTAGCACAGCAAGACCGTCAAGATGCGGCATAATTATATCTAAAATAAGTACATCCGGTTCTGTACTTTCCAGCATTTCAAGACAATCCTGACCATTATGAGCAATACCTGCAACTTCCATATCTTCCTGGGACGAAATATAGTCCTCTAATAATCCAACCAGCTCGCGGTTATCATCCACGATACAAACTTTAATTTTCTTCACTGCTTTTCCTCCTCAAGGTCCAATAATGATCTCTAATCTATCTTTTCTTTTATCTTTATTCTAAAGGAGAAATTCGACAATGCAACATAAAATCCTTTCTAATTTTTAAAATTTGTTAAAAAGTATTAAAAATCCTATGAAATCTTATTTTTTCTTCTGAATTCGACTTAATTCGCCGTTTTCTAAATTTTTGAATGATATTTGTCGAAAAAACTTTTTTATTATCCTATTTTACCGCTTTTAATGATAATTGATTTTTTTATTAAATCTGTTCTTTTTTTAACAACCTCATCTAAAAAAAAAATAGGCGTTAAAAACGCCTATAAATAGAATACTTAGCTTGCTTTATTTTTTTCATAAATATCAATGCCTGCTTCGTTTAGCATCCATTCGATATGGACTGCATAACCCGAAGTAGGATCATTTACAAATACATGTGTTACTGCACCAATTAGTCTGCCATTTTGAATAATCGGGCTTCCGCTCATCCCCTGTACGATACCGCCTGTCTTTTTTAACAGCTTTGGATCTGTTACCTTGATAACCATTCCCTTTGTTGCAGGGAACTTTTGAGGAATCGTGCTGACAATTTCAATATCGAATAGTTCGACTTGGTCATTATCAACTACTGTTAAAATTTGAGCTGGTCCTTCTTTTACTTGGTGAGAGAGAGATATTGGAAGCGGTTTGTCCATAATTCCATTTTTCATGGTTTGATTTAATTTGCCAAAGATTCCAAATGGGCTATTGCGCTGGATATTACCGATGATTTGATGATCATCTGAAAAGCGTGCGAGTTTTTCACCTGGATTTCCGTTACTTCCTTTTTCAATCGATGTTACAGTTGATCTGACGATTTCACCGTCCTCAACAACAATTGGTTTCTTTGTATCCATATCAGAAATAACGTGGCCTAAAGCACCATATTTTTTAGATTGTGGATGATAAAACGTCATGGTGCCTATGCCTGCAGCAGAATCTCTTATATAAAGACCCAGCTTATATATATCGTCTCCTTTTTCTTTTAAAGGAGTAAGTTTCGTTGCAAATTTTCCACTATCTCGGCTAATCATAACATTTAGTGCTTTGCCGCTTTTGCCTGCACTTTGCACAAAAGGTGCTACATCTTCCATTTTTTCAATTTTTGTGCCGTTAATTTCTGTTATGATATCCCCAACTTTTATACCCGCAATTTCACCGGGTGACTTTTTACCATCAACCGTCATTACTTGATGGTGGCCAACGACAAGAACTCCAACAGTGTTTAGTTTGACGCCAATTGACTCGCCGCCAGGTATTACTTTAAAATCCTTTAAAACGTTAACATCTACTTTTTTAACTGGAAAACCGGCAATATCCATTACCAGCTCATGTTCGCCTGTACGTTTTGCATCTAATGTAACTGTATTGTCTCCCTGGGAAAGCGAAATACCTGAAGTATTGTCTTTCAAAGAGGCTGTAACCGGAGCAGCCTTATGAAAGGAAATTTTTTGTCCTTCAAAAATTGTTATTTTTTTAGGTGTATTAAAATAGTCATGAAATGGCTGAAAATGAACAAATGCCAATAATGAAACAAGGAGAATTCCACCAATGATTTTTCTTAGTAAATCTAATTTCAATCTTTTCACTCTCCTCGCTTCTATTCCGCAATACAAATGGCTACATCTTTAATTTTGCCTGCTTGGGAAGCATTTATAACATCGATGAACATAAAAAAGCTACCCAGAATGGATAGCTTTTCATGATTTCTTAATTTCTTCAGCTATTTGCAATAATTCCTTTGCATGTTCTTTAGTCAAATCGGTTATTTCAACGCCCGAAATCATCCTGCCGATTTCGCTAATCTTTTCATCCACATTTAAGGCAGTAACAGATGTTTTGGTCCTTCCCGCCTTTGTGAGCTTGGAAATATATAAATGGGTATCTGCCATTGCAGCCACTTGAGGCAAGTGAGAAATACATAATACCTGTGAATTAATTGCAACTTTAAAAATCTTTTCAGCAATGGCCTGTGCAACTCTGCCACTAACACCAGTATCTACCTCGTCAAAAATAATGGATGTAACACCCTGATGCTTGGAAAAAATACTTTTTAAGGCAAGCATAATCCTTGAAAGTTCTCCTCCTGAAGCAACTTTAGAAAGAGGCTTCAAGGGTTCGCCTGGATTGGTTGAAATATAAAATTCCACAATGTCATACCCGTTTCGCAAAAATTTCCTATCCTCCGATTCAAATCGGATTTCAAATACCGTTTTTGCCATATAAAGATCCTTTAATTCCTTATGAATTAGCTTTGTTAGTTTTTCTGCCCATTTTTTGCGAATGCCGGATAAATTTCTGGCTTCGATCGAAAGATCTTTTCTTAAAGAAGCAAGTTCTTGTTCCAGCTGGCCAATATGGGTTTCTTTATTTTGAAGAGTTTCAAGTTCTTCTTCAATCTTCGCTGCGTATTCAAGAATTGCGGGAATCGTTTTCCCATACTTTCGTTTAAGCTGATTCATTTCGTTGAGCCTTGTTTCTATTTCATCGAGCCTTTGTGGGTCATATTCAAGTAAATCAAGCTCATTCCGCAGAGAATGGGCTGCGTCCTCCAAAGCATAAAAACTGCTGGAGACTGATTCCGAAAGCTCTTTGTAGGCTGGATCAATAGCAGCAGCATCCTCTAGATGGCCCATTACAAGGCTTATCCAATCAAGGCCTTGCTGTTCACCAGTCAATGCATTATATCCTGACTGGACAGATTCAAAGATTCGCTCAAAATTATTCAATTTTCTTCTTTCTTCAAACAATTCATCATCTTCATTAAGCTTAAGCTGAGCATTTTGAATTTCTTCATGCTGAAAACGGATTAAATCAAGGCGGTGAGCAGTTTGCTGCTCATTTTCACTTAATTGCTTTAATCTGCTTACCGTTTGCTCATATTTGCGGTAAATACTCTCATATTCAGATAGGGCAGAAATAATCTCCGGGCCGCCAAACTGGTCAAGCAGTGATAAATGTTTAGTCTCGTCCATTAACTCCTGATGTTCATGCTGTCCGTGGATATCTATCAGCGAACTCCCAAATTCCCTTAATGTAGAAATGGTGACCAGTTTGCCGTTTATCCTGCAGACACTTTTACCGGAGCGAGAAATATCTCTGCGTAAAACAACCATACCATCTTCGATTTCAATACCAAAGTCCAGAGCTTTTTCATAGCAGGGATGGTTATCATTATCAAGCTGAAAAAGACCCTCAATTTCGGCCTTGTCCTCTCCGTGCCTCACAAACTCGGCAGATCCGCGGCTGCCAACCAACTGATTAACAGCATCAATAATAATTGACTTTCCTGCTCCTGTTTCTCCTGTAAGAACAGTAAGCCCTTTTTCGAACGATATCGTTAATGCTTCTATAATGGCAAAGTTTTTTATCGATAATTCACTTAACAAAAAGCATTCCCCCAATTAAAGCATTTCAAGGAAACGGTTTGTAATTACTTCCGTATCATCTGTTGAACGGCAAATAATCAACAGTGTATCATCTCCGCAAATGGTCCCAAGTATTTCATCCCACACCAAATTATCAATTAAAGCGCCAATTGCCATTGCATTTCCTGGTAATGTTTTCATCACTAGCAAATGCCCCGCAGAGTCAATTCTTACAAATGCATCCATTAACGCTCTTTTCAGTTTCTGAAGCGGGTTAAATCTCTGATCGGCAGGCAGACTGTACTTGTATCTTCCGTCTGAAAGAGGAACCTTTACTAAATGGAGCTCTTTAATATCACGTGAAACCGTTGCCTGGGTTACATTAAATCCAGCACTCTTAAGTTCATCCACTAATTCATCCTGTGTTTCTATATCATTGCTGGCGATAATTTCTCTTATTTTAATATGGCGCTGACCTTTATTCATCCATTTATCACCCCGATAAACTTTCAAAACATCTATGTTATTTGTAATCGTTTGTAAAATTTTAAGTTCCTAAACATATGTTAGCCGATTTTGTCGAATATGTACATTTATTATTTTGGCCCTCTTAACTTTTACTGTGTTTTTAAAAAGACTTTGTTAATCTTGCCTGTTGACTTCCGCTCCAGGCGTGGCTTTCCGCGGGAGTCCCTAGCCTTTTGCTTCAATCAAATTTGAGGGAAATATGCAGAGCCTTTTTAAAAAAATGAATGTAAGCTCCTTTTATTAAAGGAAAGGCTAAACTCGTCACTTCCGAAAGTGTCGCGTTTTAACTAAACTAATCTAAAAAAACAGTCGTAAGATAAAAATTTTCCACAAAGGTACTTTTTAGCTTAGAAAAACTTGGCATTCGCCACGTCCCTTTGGCGGATGCCCTAATTTTACTTATCACGCTCAAATCGGCACATCCTCGAAAAAGCTATGCTTTTTCTTCGTGCGAGGCAAAGCTGACGAAGCTTTCCTTGTCCTGTGCCTTTCGCCTGACTAGGACTTCCTCGGAAAAGCAGGTGCTTTTCCTTCGTGCGATGATAATGCTGACGAAGCCTTCCTTATCCTGTCCGTCGCGCGTACAGAATTTAGGGATATAATTCTGATTAGCCAAAAAAAGACCGGCCTATACGGCCAGCCCTTTATTCTGCCGGCAATTCAGAATTCTCTTCATTGCCGGTATCTTTATCTGTATTAGCTTTTTGTTTTAATTCACGATGAGCCTCTTCAACAACAGCCAAAGGTTCAAAGGTTAACTGATTCTCTCCCTTTCCGTCTCCATCCCATCTTAAATGGAGAAGAAATTCAATATTGCCGTCTCCTCCGGTAATCGGAGAAAAAGAAAGGTTTTTGACTTTATAGTCTTGGTTTAAGGAGAAATCAATCATCTTTTTTAATACTTGCAAGTGGACCTTTGGATCACGGACGATGCCTTTTTTCCCTACCTGTTCTCTGCCTGCTTCGAACTGCGGCTTAACTAGAGCAACAATGTCACTGCCCACGACCAGCAATGTTTTAAGCACAGGGAGGATCAATGACAAAGAAATAAATGACACATCAATTGAAGCAAAGTTCGGCATTTCGCCAGAAAGGTCTGCTGGAGTAACATATCGGAAATTAGTCCGTTCCATTACTACAACGCGATCATCCTGCCGAAGCTTCCAGGCAAGCTGATTATACCCTACATCGAGGGCATATGACATTTTTGCACCGTTTTGAAGGGCACAATCAGTAAAACCGCCGGTAGAAGCGCCAATATCCAGCAGCACCTTATCTTTAACATCAACCTCAAACACCTTTAAAGCCTTCTCAAGCTTTAAACCGCCTCTGCTTACATAGGGAAGTACATTTCCCTTAACAGTAAGCGGAATATCCGCATTAACCTTTTCGCCCGGTTTGTCAAGGCGTTCCTCATTTGTGTACACAAGTCCGGCCATTATGGATCTTTTAGCCTTTTCCCGGGTTTCAGCAAGGCCTCTTTCTACTAGCAAAACATCAAGTCGTTCTTTTTTGATTTTCATTGTCTAAGCCCTTTTTTGTTTTTTTCTCGCAAGAATGGATAGTCTGCTTATGGTTTCTTCAGTTGTCATTCCAATCTCATTTAACAGAAGGTCAACATCACCATGTTCAATAAACTGATCAGGAATACCCATTCGGTCAATGACCGATCTGTGGAATCCATGATCATGTGCATATTCGAGAACTGCGCTGCCAAAGCCACCCTCTAATATAGCTTCCTCTATTGTTAATATTGGCATCCCCTCAGCCAAAATACCTGAAAGAATTTTTTCATCGAGAGGCTTAATAAATCTTGCATTTACCACTTTAATGGAGATTCCTTGTTTCTCAAGAAGGATGGCAGCTTCCAAGGCCATTGGAATTGTGGTTCCAAAAGTAAGGATTGCCGCATCAGTACCCTCCTTTAAAACCTCCCAGGTCCCAATTGGAATCGTATGCAACGTTTCATCAAGTGGAACACCCAAGCCGTTTCCTCGTGGAAACCTCATCGCTATAGGTCCGTCATCGTATTTTAGTGCTGTATTTACCAAATGCTGTCCTTCATTTTCGTCCTTAGGCATCATTAATACCATATTAGGAAGACTTCTCATAAAAGCGACATCAAATACTCCCTGATGTGTTTCCCCATCCGCTCCAACAAGGCCGGCACGGTCAATCCCTATAAATACATTAAGATTTTGCCTGCAAATATCATGCAGAACCTGATCGTATGCTCTCTGAAGAAAAGTAGAATAAATCGCAAGGAACGGTTTCATTCCCTGAGTTGCCAGACCTGCTGATACAGTTGCAGCATGCTGTTCCGCTATACCGACATCAAACATCCTGTCAGGAAATTCGCTTGCAAAACCTTCAAGTTTTGATCCAACTGGCATTGCTGGAGTAATGGCTACAATTCTCTCATCCGTACGGGCAATCTTACGAACGGTTTCACTTACTAGGCTGCTCCATGCGGGTGGTGCAATTGCAGGTTTTACAAAATCGCCAGTGTCCATTTTATAAGGGCCGGTTCCATGCCATGTTCCCTTTTTATCACTCTCAGCCGGCTTATAGCCTTTCCCCTTCTTGGTAATAACATGAAGAAGTACAGGACCTTCGGTTTTTTTTGCATAAGCCAGATTCTCAAATAGGGATTCATAATCATGTCCATCCACAGGTCCTAAATAGGTAAAGCCAAGTTCCTCAAAGAACACCCCTGAAACCAGCAAATATTTCAAGCTGTCTTTAATTCTTTCCGCAGTGGCGGCAAGTACGCCACCAACAGCAGGAATCTTTTTCAGCAGCAGTTCCAATTCATCCTTAGCCCATTGGTATTTACCTGCTGTTCTCAGTCTTCCAAGAACGTTATGAAGTGCTCCGACATTTGGAGCTATGGACATTTCATTATCGTTAAGAATAACAATCATATTTTTCTTTTCATGTCCGATATGGTTTAATGCCTCAAGCGCCATACCTCCGGTTAATGCACCATCTCCAATTACAGGGACCACAAAGGAATCTTCCTTTTTCAGATCCCGTGCAATAGCCATTCCCATTGCGGCAGACAGCGAGGTTGAACTGTGCCCTGTTTCCCAAACGTCATGCTCACTTTCAGCCATTTTAGGAAAGCCACATAACCCTTTAAATTGGCGAAGCGTATCAAATTCAGAAGCCCTGCCGGTCAAAATTTTATGGACATATGACTGATGTCCAACATCCCAAATAATTTTATCCTTAGGGCTGTTGAAACACTTATGCAATGCAATTGTTAATTCTACTACTCCGAGGTTGGGTCCTATATGGCCTCCTGTCACAGAAAGCTTCTCAATCAGGAACTGGCGTATTTCCTCACTTAATGTTTCCAATTCCTTATTTGATAAGCTTTTTAAGAAGGAAGGGTCTTTTATTGATAACAGATCCATCTCTTGGACCACTCACTTTCATCTCTATTTCTGAATAAAATCATCTTCAAAGTCACTTTAATTATAATAAATAGGGTGGGTACTACAAGAAAATATAGCCTTTTCATTATAATCATCTGAAAAAAAGCCGCTAACACAGGCGTTAACGGCATCAGCATTTTTATACTTATATTAGTTAAAAAAGATTATATCATAAGTCGGAATTTGTCTCAAACAGTCGGCCATTAATGGTCCCTTGATGCTACCATGTCTGTTATTTCTTCCAGCAGGGCGGTTCTTAGTCCTGTTTTAGAAAGAGCTTGTTTTGCAAGGAAAATATGATTTTGCAAAGCCTCTTTTGCACCCTCCATTGTCAACAAAGAAGGATAGGTACTTTTATGGTTAGCTGTGTCACTTCCAACAGGCTTTCCGAGAACCTCCTCATTACCTTCAAGGTCCAAAATATCATCACGAATTTGAAAAGCAAGTCCCAAATGGCAGGCAAAAGCTGATAATAATTCAAGCTGTTCTCTATTAGCACCAGCAATCAGTGCGCCAGCAATTACACTGTACTCAAGCAGTTTACCGGTTTTGTGGATATGGACATATTCCAATTCGTCTAGAGAAAGTTGCCTTTTTTCACCTTCCATATCAGCCGTCTGGCCACCGACCATCCCCTCAGCTCCTGCAGCTTTGGCCATTTCCGTTATTAACCTGATTTTAATTGCATCCGACACGTATTCGGCTGGAATGCTGCCGACTACCTGAAAGCTATAGGTTAAAAGGGCATCACCAGCTAAAATGGCTAAGGCTTCACCGAATACTTTATGGTTGGTAGGCTTTCCCCTTCTTAAATCATCGTTATCCATACTTGGAAGATCATCATGAATAAGTGAATAAGTATGTATCATCTCAATCGCCGCTGCCGGGAGAATACCGGCCTGAGGATTCTTTCCAAAAGAATTAAGAGATGCAAACAAAAGCATCGGCCGAATTCTTTTTCCGCCTGCTTCAAGGGAATAAAGCATTGCATCCTTAACCTCTTTTGGGGCTTCCAGCTTTTCCACAAGGGTCCTGAGCTCTTTTTCCAAAAGCTGTTTGTAATCTTTTATAAACGCATCAAGCCCTTTACCCAAGACTATTCCTCCTCGTCAATTGAAAAGCTTTCCGTCCGTCCGTCTTCCGTTATGATTTGCGTTAATTGCTCTTCAACACTCTTTAATTTATCATGGCACAGCTTGGAAAGTTCCATTCCATCTTTATAAAAGGCAATTGCTTCTTCAAGAGGCACATCGCCTTCCTCAAGCCTGTCAACAATTTGTTCAAGCTTGCTCATTGCTTCTTCAAAGCTTAATTTTTTTTCCTCACTCAAGACTTTTCATCCTCCTCAATATCCTGAACTTTGCAAAGAATGCTTCCGTCAGTTAGCTTAATTTGTAGTTGTTCATCCTTTTTCACCTGATTAACACTTTTCACAAGCCTGCCATCATCTGAATATGCAAGGCTGTATCCCCGATCCATAATTTTAAGCGGGCTTAAAGCTTCCAAAGTAGAAATCATGTGTTTCCATTCAGTGTGTTTTTTTGAAAAAATAAGAGACATAGAGCGGTAAAGCTCTCGTTGAGCCCTTGAAAAATTCTCTTCTGCATTTGACAAAAGCTGTTTTGGATGGCTGCGAAGCAGTCGGTCATGAATTGCCTGATGCTGTTCCGTTTTGGCCTGGGAAAGCCGACTTGCTCCTCTTGCCAGCTGCTCAGTAAGCTTATCTACCTGCTCAAGCTTCTGTTCATAAAGCCTTTGCGGGTAGCGAAATGCATACGACCTTTGAATGCGTCCGAGCCTCTCATTTTCAAATCGGAATCTTTCCTGCATGGCCCGCAGAAGCCGAGTCTGCCGCTGAAGTACTCTTTCCATAAGCTCATCAATATGAGGAACTGCTAATTCTGCTGCTCCGGTCGGAGTAGGAGCCCTTAAATCGGCTACAAAATCAGCGATAGTAAAATCCGTCTCATGGCCCACCGCGGAGATGATTGGGACGGAAGAATTAAAAATCGCCCTGGCTACCAGCTCCTCATTAAATGCCCAAAGCTCTTCAATAGAGCCGCCTCCGCGTCCGACAATCAAAACATCCATGCCTACTATCGAATTCGCCTTTTCAATCGCTCTTGCAATTGAAGATGCTGCATTTCCCCCCTGAACAAGAGCTGGAAAAACTAGTATTCGTGCGATGGGATAGCGCCTTTTTATGGTTGTCAGAACGTCCCTAATTGCTGCCCCGGTAGGAGAGGTAATGACTCCTACTGTTTGGGGAAATGCAGGAATTCTTTTTTTCCTTTCTGGTGCAAATAACCCTTCGTCTTCGAGTTTCTTTTTCAGCTGCTCATAAGCCAAAAATAATTCGCCGATACCATCGGGACGCATTTCTTTAATATAGATTTGATACTGTCCACTGGGTTCGTAAATGCTTATATCGCCTTTAACAATTACTTTCATTCCATTTTCGGGAACAAACTTCATTGTTCTTGAATTACCGGCAAACATTACGGCAAGAATTCGTGCTTTCTCATCCTTAAGAGTAAAATACATATGGCCGCTTGAATGCTGTTTAAAGTTTGAGATTTCCCCTTTAACATGAACATCCTGCAAATGAGGATCTGCATCAAATTTTCTTTTTATATATTTGGTTAATGCATTGACTGTTAAATAATGGTGTTCCTGCATATCGAACTCCTTCAATGCTTTTTTCGCAAAAATAAAAACTGTCCCTATCTATTATAAGTTTAGAAATTCCATTCGTCACGCGAATAAGAAATGGAAGCTAAACCCAAAGATAAGGACAATTTTTATTACTCATATACTATTAGGCATGCTGCATTTTTGACGCATTTTTTGCCGCCTTCATGGTGTTATACATTAGCATGGTAATTGTCATGGGGCCTACTCCGCCAGGTACAGGCGTTATGTATCCCGCTTTTTCTTTCACTTCGTCAAAGCTTACATCACCGCAAAGCTTTCCATTCTCATCCCGGTTCATACCGACATCAATTACGACGGCTCCTTCGCTTACATGGTCCGCTGTAATAAAGTTTGCTTTTCCGACAGCAGAAACGATGATATCTGCCTGTCTGGTGAATTGCTTTAGATCCTTTGTCCTGGAGTGACAATATGTAACAGTTGCATTTTCATTTAGAAATAGCTGTCCGGCAGGTTTGCCGACAATATTGCTTCGGCCAACAACTACAACATGTTTTCCAGCAGGCTTAATATCCATTTGTTTTAACATAACCATAATGCCGTATGGTGTGCAGGGATAAAAAGTGTCCTGCCCGGTCATCATCCGGCCAATGCTGATGGGGTGGAATCCATCCACATCTTTTGATGGAGTGATGGCTTCAATAACTTTTTTCTCTTCTATATGACTGGGAAGAGGCAGCTGAACAAGAATGCCATGAACCATATTGTCCTGGTTAAGTTCCGAAATCTTATCCAGGAGTTCCTTTTGGGTAAGGCTCTCTGGATATTCAATCATAAAGGAATTCATACCCAGCTCTTTACAGGCTTTTTCTTTATTTTTTACATAGAGCTTTGATGCCTGGTTGTGCCCTACGAGGATAACAGCCAGACCTGGTGTAATGCCCTCATCTTTTAGCTTCAGCACTTTTTCCGCAATTTCCATTCTCGTTACTCTGGCAATTTCTTTCCCGTCAATAATTTTTGCTTCCACACTACCATCCTCCTTTGTATTGAGGAGATGACCAACTGATAGAAGAATTAAGATAACTGCTGCTTAATTTTTGAGAGTACTCCATTTATAAACTTGCTTGATTGGTCATCTCCGTAAAGCTTAGCAATTTCAATTGCTTCATCCAATACGACGTTTACTGGTACTTCTTCACTGCAGTACTTTAATTCAAAGGTACCAATTCTGAGCAGATTCCGGTCAACTGTTGCAAGGCGTTCCAATGTCCATTTTTCGAGGTTCACCTTTATAAGAGCATCAATCGCTTCCTTGTTCTCTACAACACCAGTGACAAGCCGAGTCAAATACTTATCTCCAGCTTCATCTTCAAGCACATGCTCAATAGCTGCAGCTGGCTCTGTTTCGCTTACATCAATTTGAAAAAGCGCCTGCAATGCTTTCTCTCTTGCCGTTCTTCTTTTCATTATACATTTATCTCCTTTTCAACGAACAAATCAATTTTGTCCAATTTTCATCATCTGGTCCCACAGGACAAGGAAAGCTTCTTCAGCTTAAATATCGCTCGGCAAAAGTTCGAGGATGTGGGTAATTAGACTGCATTCATATTCATTGTTTATCCAAATACAGCAATTTTATAACGGCTGCCTGGAATTTGCTAAAACAGCCTTCAAACCTTATTGGTTAAATATAAGGATGGAAAGGCATATTTTAACACATAAAAAGATAATAGCATATCTAAAAAGCATGCGCACGGCAAGAAAGAGAAATTTTAAGCGAGATTGTATGAATTTAGCAGTGTATGTAACTGAATTTAATAACTCCACAAAAAGAAAAGCCAGAAAGGCACACGATCCCCCTCTGGCTTTTTAATTAAATTTCCTGCTCAATTTCTGCAGATATTTCCTGTTTTTGAGTTTCAAATTGAATGCCGACAATATGGATGTTTACTTCTTCGGCTTCAAGGGCTGTCATGTTTAAAAGAGCCTGCCTGATATTATCTTGAATTTTCTGCGCTACAGTAGGAATGGAAACACCGAACTTCATCAGGCAATAAACATCAACCTTGATACCAGTCTCGGTAAGTTCTACTTTTACTCCCTTTCCATGGTTCTTTTTGCCAAGGCGTTCTACTACACCTGTTGCAAAATTACCTCGCATTTGGGATACGCCTTCCACTTCTGACGCAGCGATGCCGGCGATGACTTCAATAACTTCAGGAGCTATTTCCACTTTACCATGTCCGCTGTTTCCAGGGTTCATTTCAAGAATATTATTCTCTGACATCCAAAACACCTCCAGTTATTTCGTTAAGACTTCATCACATCATACATTTCAAGAAATTTAGTATTAAATTGCCCCTCCACAAATTTTTCGTGATCAAGCAATTTAAGATGGAATGGTATGGTCGTATGGATTCCTTCTACTACGAACTCGCCAAGAGCCCTTTTCATTCTTGAAATAGCTTCCTCACGAGTGCTTCCGTACGCAATAACCTTCGCAATCATTGAATCATAATACGGAGGAATTGAATACCCCGGATAGGCAGCAGAATCGATACGTACCCCAAGACCTCCAGGAGGGAGATACATATTGATTTTTCCTGCGGAAGGCATAAAATTCTTTTCAGGGTTTTCCGCATTTATCCTGCATTCAATTGCCCATCCTGAAAAAGTGACATCCTCCTGTGACAATTTCAGCTTTTCCCCGGAGGCTACTTTAATTTGTTCCTTTATCAGGTCAACTCCAGTAACCATTTCAGTAACTGGGTGTTCTACCTGGATCCTCGTGTTCATTTCCATGAAGTAGAACTTACGATTGCGATAGTCATAAATAAATTCTACCGTGCCAGCGCCTGTATAATCAACTGCTTTTGCAGCTTTTACAGCTGCATTTCCCATTTCTTCCCGAATTTCTCCATCAAGTGCTGGCGAAGGTGATTCCTCTAGCAATTTTTGGAGTCTTCGCTGAATGGAGCAGTCCCGTTCTCCTAGGTGAATAGTGTTCCCGTAGGAGTCGGCCATTACCTGAATTTCAACATGACGGAAGTCTTCAATGTATTTTTCAATATATACTCCCGCATTGCCAAAAGCAGTTAAGGCTTCCCGCTGGGTAATATTGATACCCTTAATTAATTCTTGTTCATCTCTAGCCACGCGGATACCCTTACCTCCACCGCCGGCAGTCGCTTTGATAATAACCGGGAAACCAATCTTTGAAGCAAGTTCCAAAGCCTCGTCTGTATCTTTGATAATGCCAGTCGATCCAGGGACGATTGGTACTCCTGCCTCTTTCATTGTTTCACGGGCAATATCCTTTGTTCCCATTTTTGTAATAGCTTCGGGACTTGGACCAACGAATGTAATATTACATTCACGGCATAGCTCAGCAAAGTCTGCATTCTCTGCCAAAAATCCGTAACCAGGATGAACCGCGTCGCACCCAGTCATATTTGCTACACTAATTATATTGGTAAAATTCAAATAGCTGTCTTTGGAGGAAACAGGACCGATGCAATATGCTTCATCAGCAAGCTGAACGTGCAGGGCTTCCCTGTCTGCTTCGGAAAATACAGCAACTGTTTCAATGCCCATCTCGCGGCAGGCACGGATAATTCTTACTGCAATTTCCCCTCTGTTTGCTATTAACAGTTTCTTTATCATTTATTACCGCTCCTTATTCAGGCTTTTACTAAAAATAAAGGCTGACCATATTCTACAAGCTGGCCACTTTTCACAAGCACTTCTACAATTTCCCCGTCAACTTCAGCTTCGATTTCGTTAAATAGTTTCATTGCCTCAACGATACAAACAACGGAGTCCTTTGTAACTCTTGATCCGACTTTTACATATTCATCTGCTTCTGGTGATGGAGATCCATAGAAGGTTCCGACCATCGGAGAGGTAATCTTATGAAGATTTGCGTTCTCCTGTTCTTTAACCGCTTCTGGAGCCGCCTCCTGAGTTGTTTCCTGCTGTAATGGAGCAGGGGCTGGAGCTGCTGCTTGCTGGACCGCCGGTGCGGGCTGAGCTGCTGCTACTGGTGCTGCTGCTGGAGTAACTGCGGTTGCGTTCTTTTTCATTTTAATTGTTGAGCCTTCATGCTCAAATACAAACTCGTCAATACAGGATTGATCAACCAGTTTTATTAGTTCACGGATTTCTTGTACCTTTAACATTTTCAAAGCACTCCTTGTCTACCTTTTTAAAATAGTTTTGATTTGAAAAGGATCCAGTCAGGTGTTGCTTTTATTACCCTATGTATTATGACTAGATACTAATACTATACGATAATTCCTTGTAACTGTTCAATCTTGGGTTACTTTTTTCTGTAATCCATTTTGAAAAATCACTTATTTCCATCTTAACCTTTTCTGCAATAAATGTGAAATATTCTTGTTTTTTTATCAAGTTTATAGCGCTTGTTAGGTAGAGAAGTTTACAAGAATTAAAGGTTTAAAACATATAAAAAAAGCTTTCCCATCTTTGGGAAAGCCCAGAGTGTCGGCAAAAGGCAGCGAGACAGAACTCGCTGCCTTTAATTTTTAGAAAAATTCATTTGGAAGGAGTGATTTGCGCTCCAGGTTCTTGCTTTCCGGAAAGCGTCCACCCACAGCGCAAATCAAAGAGTCTTTTACTTAATATCATTTTAAAAAGAAAAAAGACTGTAGGCAAGCTCGATTATCTTCGAGTTTGTCTACAGTCTAAACTGTCCCATCTTTGGCACAGTCATTATTGTTTTATTTTGATGGCTGGAATTCTACGGCAACATAATTCATGTCACTGAATTCGCTCTTAACCTGACGGATAATTTCGTTGGCAGCTTTAGCTGAATGCTTTGTTTTGGACTTTACGGTAATACGTACCTGTTCGCCATCAGCACGTACCAGTGCATCTTCATACCCCATTGCTTTGATCAATGTTTCTAGTACTTCTTCTTTTTGGGCTGTTTCGTTTAATTTCTTCATTTGGTCGTAAGCTTCACTGCGTTTGGCAGGCGGAAGATCTGTGGAGCCTACTTCATCCCTTAAGGATTCAAGCTGCTGGTTGCGTTTGTCATTAAGCTCAAGGCGGAGTGTTTCAAAAACCTCATCGCTTGCTTCTGTAGAAACCACTGTTTTCCCTTCGGCTTTATCTGCAATAGGAGTTTGTTTTTTAATTGTTTGGTCTTTGGCTTTCTGTTCTACTGTTGCCAGATCTGAACCCTTTTGCTCAGGAGACGTAATATAGTAAACCGATAGTACCACTACTAAAGACAACATTGTTAACAGCCAGACAGTTTGTTTTTTCAATAACATTTATAAATCCCCCTTTTATTTTTTAGCCATTACGGCCACACGATGGCTTGGAACATCCAGTGCCCTCGTTACTGCTTCAATTATTGATTTTTTCACTTGTATATTTTGGGCACCTTTTGCTACTACCAGAACACCCCGAATGGTTGGTTTTTTTGTTTCTATAACAATCGGGACCTCCTTGTCACCGTTGCGAATGATAACCAACTGTTCATCAACAGAAGAGTCCTCAACCTTTCGTTTTCCGCCTTCCCGATCGATCTCATCTGTAGTTTGGTTCTTAAGTACTTTATTTTTTTCCAAAACCTTTGATTCTGAGGAATCTATATTAACAACCACCGTCACATCTCTAACGCCGAGCATGGAATTGAGGGCTTCTTTAATTTGTCTTTCATATGCCCGTTCATAATCCGCAATGCTCGTACCGGAGGAATCCTTTTTCACACCAAAGGTCGGTACATCCTCTGTTTTTTGTGTTGAATTTAGTTTCATTGCCGGAAGTGCTGATTCGGCGTTTTTATTTTTAAAAAGCATATTTCCAGCCAGCATAAATGCCGCACCAATACAGAGAACTAAAATCATATATTGGTATTTTCCTTTTTTGCCTTCCGTGTTGTTTAGATTTGCTGTCCATTTCTTTAACCATGATAATGGGCCTTTATCTTTATCCATTTTTGTTGGTCCGCCCCCCTTCAATTGAAACTTGGATAGCTTTTTCAGAGACATTCCATTCCTGCGAAAGAAAAGCAGCGATCTTTTTTGCCGGTTCTGAGTCTTGTTTTGTTGAAAGAGGCGTTTCTGTATCAATGGTGATTTGCTTTACTGCTTCAACCGTCTCAATTTGTTTATCTGGATGCTTCAGAAGAACCGAAACCCTTTGAAGGTTATCAGGAAAGGTTTGTTTGGTCTTTTCATCTGCTAAAATATCTATTTTTGCAATTTCTAACCCAAACTGGTCCATCAATTCCCCCTCTACACCCTTTTTTAGCTGGACAGCCATTTGTTCTAAAATATATGCACGCTGTGAGGCTTGTATTTCTTTTTTCTTGAATTCTATTAAATTTTCTATATTATTTTTTTCCCCTGGTGCCTTAAGACTAGTAATGGAAGAGAAAGAGGATTCGAAATCCTTTGAAATTAGCTTTAAAACAGGAGTAAGAATGATCGCAATTAATAGAAGGCCTGTGACAATTTTGATATATTTTTGCATGCTGGAGCTGGGAAGGAGCATGTCAATAACGGTAGCAAGCAGAATGAACATGATAATATTAGTAACCCATTCGATTAAATAACTCACGTTAATCCCTCCTACCTCATCATCATTGTCAAATTCCCCGCCGCCACAATGACCGTAATGCTCAGAAAGAACATTAGTGACACGATACCAAGGGCAGCAAATACATAAATGACACTTTTACTTATAATATCCAGGCAGGAAATGATCGGCCCGCCACCGAGCGGCTGCAGAATCGCCGCTGCAAATTTATATGTGAAGGCAATCATTAATATCTTAATTGCCGGAAAAGCAGCGATGATTAATAGAATAGCAACACCAGCAATTCCTACTGTGTTTTTTAAAAGAACAGAGGCACTGATAACTGTATCGGCAGCATCTGTGAATACTCGTCCAATGACAGGAACAAAGTTACCTGTAACAAATTTAGCTGTCCTAATTGCTACTCCATCTGTGATAGCAGCAGAAGCCCCCTGAACAGAAATAACACCGAGAAAGATTGTCAGGAACATGCCAAGAAGACCTATGCTCCAATTTCTGAGTAGATTGGCTAACTGGCTGACCTTGTAATGCTCCGACATTGTGCTGACTATACTGAGAAGGGCTGCCAAAAAGAGCAGGGGTAAGACAACATATTGAATAAACAATCCGCAAGTATTCATAAGGAAAAGAATTACTGGATGAAAAAAAGCTGCTGAAACGACTCCGCCAGAGGATGCTATTAACGCTAGAAGCAGCGGAATAAGTGCAAGTACGAAGGAAATCATGGTTCCGATCGTTTCATTTGTATAATCAATGGCAACGTGAAAACTGTTTAAGGCTATAATGACCAGAACCATAAAAACAATGGAATAGGCTACCTTACTGATTGTGCTTTTTTCAAAGGCATTTTGCATGGACTGGAGAAGCATACTGAAAACCGTCAGCATAACAAGAGATCCTAGCAGCTTTCCGTTTGCTAGAAATTCTTGGAATGCGAATTTGAAGATCCCATTAAACCATTGCTTAAAGGAAAATTTTTTATCACCTTTGATAAAATCGTATAGGCTTCCTTTCTGGCTTTCTGGCAAAAATCCCCCGTATTTGTCGGTGATCTCCTCCCAGTAGCTTTTCAACTCAGTAAAATCGAGAGTCTTCAACTGGGAATCAACCATAGCTTCTGTAGAAACGGGATTAGCACCCTCTGTTTTTTCTGCTGCTTGTACACCGGGAATGTGTAAGAATAAAAATACAAGTATGATAATAGGAATAATCCGCATCCGCTGCTTCATTTTTTCACCTCGTTTTATCAATTAGCCCAGCTCTTATCCCGGAATCATTTTTATGATGGTTTCAATCATGACAGTCAGGATTGGAATACCCATGGCAAGAATTAAAATTTTTCCAGCCAACTCAATTTTTGATGCAATTGCTCCCTGTCCAGCATCCTTTGTTATTTGCGAGGCAAACTCAGCAATATAGGCAATCCCAATAATTTTTAATATTGTTTCCACATAAACCATATTGACCTTTGCATTAATGGCCAGCTTTTCGAGCATTAAAATTACTTCAGAGATCTTATCTACCAGAAAAAGAAAAATAAAACAGCCAGTAAAGACAACAAGGAGAAAAGCAAAATTAGGCTTTTGTTCTTTTATTATCAGAGCCAGAAAAGTAGCAACCAATGCAATTCCAACAATCTTTAGGATTTCAATGGCGGATCTCCCCCTTTCTATTGGAATAAAAAGACGGATTTAATTTTTTGAAAGAGGTCATCAACGATGGAGGCCACTTGAAACAGGATATATATGAACCCGAAAAGGGTAACCCATTGTGCGTATTCCTTTTTTCCGACCTGGTCGAGAATGGTATGCAAAAAAGCAACAACAATTCCGACTCCAGCAATTTTAAAGATGATATCGACTTCCAATCCCATCGTTTTTCCTCCTAGATTAATAAAATGATGAGTAATAATCCGGACAGGAATCCGAGACTTTTCACCATCTTTTCGTATTTAGATTGCCTTTCATACGCATCTGCTTCTTCCCTTTCAAGGTGGGTCAGAGCAAGCATAATTTGTTTTTGCTGAGAGACGCGATCATGGCGGCCAAGGGTTTCACCGAATTGCTTCATGATTTCGTACTCCCCCTGCTTTAATGCTGTCATTTTCCAGACTTCACTTAAACTTTCCTCCCAAGCATCCTTCACAGTAGTTTCGGTACTGGTTAATTTGTTTGCAAAGGTTTCAAAAAACCAGGACAAAGGCTTTGTAAGCTGAGCACTCAGCCTCCTCGCCGCCTCATGAAGGGGTGTATGCCCATACATTATTTCTGCCTCTAATGACTGAAGTGCTGATTTTAACTGCCGAAGCTGTTTCGGTCTTTCGCTCAAATGCCTTGATGCCTCAAAACCAGTCCAGGTTGTCGCGCAAATAATGAAAATGGCTCCAATAATTTTTATCATTTAACTTCTGCTCACTCTGTAAGTCATTTCTTTACCGCTCCCATCGAGTATTTTGGTTATGGTACCGGGTCCCTGATCACGGTTTAACAGGATAAATCTTTGAAAAATTTCTCTTTCAAGGATTTCCTTTAATGATGGTCTGTTTCTTATTTCTTGAAGGGAACTTCCATGCGTGGTCATAATAAGCCTTATGCCAGCATTGACTGCCTCCATAATTGCCTCTGCATCTTCTTTCCTTCCGATTTCGTCAACAATAAGTACATCAGGACTCATGGAACGTATCATCATCATCATGCCTTCAGCCTTTGGACATGCATCCAGGATATCTACTCTTGGGCCAAAGGTTAATTGTGGAACTCCATTAATGCATCCAGCTATCTCTGAGCGCTCATCCACTATTCCTACCTTTTCAGCACGGATATTTTGGTCGCCTGTTGATATAACCCTTGCGATATCCCTCAGCAAGGTTGTTTTGCCTGTCTGGGGAGGACCAATAATCATGGCATGAAGCCAGTTGCCCTCTCTTATAAAAGGGATTAACGGATCTGCGATTCCTATTTTTTCTTTTGCAATCCTAATATTAAAAGAGGAAATATCTCGAATGGCTTTTACCATTCCGGCCTCTAAAATCACCTTTCCCGCAAGTCCAATACGGTGGCCACCGGCTACTGTGATATAACCTCGCTTCAATTCTTCCTCCATGGTATAAAGAGAAAACTGACTGATTTTATTCAAAAGCTGGGCGGCATCCTCAGGTTGAATAACATAGGCAATAAAACGCGGTATTCCTTTCATGGTAATTTCTATAGGCCGATTGATACGAATTCTGATTTCTTCTATTTCTCTTTTTTGGGCTGCCGGGATCTTGTCAATCATTTCGGCGATATTTTTAGGTAAAAAGCGAAGAATAGATTCCATAGAGTTCCTCCCTGGCGCTTGTCTCATTATTTAAAATGTATGCCTGCCTGTACACATTATGACTTTCAAATCAAGCAATTCTATAAACTTCTGCTTCTTTTGGCTGTCATTTTAAGGGGAAGTCTTCGCATAGTTATATAGAGGAAACATGGAGGAGGAGATTGTTGTGTACGGAGGCTACTATCCAAACCCTGTGGGCGTTCCAAGCCAGCTATCAGACGGAAAACAATCTATTAAAGTTCAGGGACAAGGAGAAGTCAGTCTTAAACCTGATATAGCACAGATTAATTTGGGAATTATCTCGGAAAATAAAGATCTTATTAGCGCCCAGCAGGAGAATGCGCGGAAATCCCAAATGGTTATTCAGTCACTTTTAGCACTTGGTATTCCCAATAATAAGATAAGGACCTATGACTACCGCATTGATGCAGATTATGATTTTAAGGATGGACAGCAGATTTTCAGAGGATATAAGGTGACCCATTTACTGGAAATAAGGCTTAATGAATTGGAGAAGGCTGGGGTAACTGTTGACACTGCTGTGAAGAATGGGGCGAATTATGTTTCCCGTATTGAATTTAAAAGCAGCCAAAAGCAGAAATATTATCGACAAGCGTTAGCAGCTGCTGTTACGGATGCTATTGAAAAGGCTGAGGTAATTGCTGGGGTTTTGAGAGTACAGTTAAATAGGATTCCTTATTTAGTTTCAGAAATAACTGGAAGTCCCTCACCTGTTTTTGAGGAGCAAACTTCATTTGTTAAAGGAGTCAGCACTACAACCTTCGAACCGGGTGAGATCTCAATCAAAGCCACAGTACATGCGGAATTTTATTATTAAAGGATAGATAAACCCCATTGTTAATATGCAAAAACCCACTCCCATTCGCGGATTTTAGCCGTTTTAGTTTAATTTTGAAACAGGCACTATATTTTAGCCATGTCCAATATAGAAAGGTGGCAGTGCCTTTTTAGCAAAAATGGCCGTTCCGCGTTGAAATCACTTACTGCCACTTTGCAACGAGTAGACAGCTGTCAAATAACAAAAGGATTAACCCATTAAGAGTTAATCCTTTTTGCTATTACTTGTCATATTTCTTGACCATATTATACAGTTCCATTTCGGTCAGCGGGCCATTGTAGTGCTCCCGGATAATTCCTTTTTTATCAATTACAAAGGTTTCTGGCTGGGCCGTAACATTATAAACCTTAGAAACCTTTGCATTGTAATCGAATAAATAGGTAGACGTTGTTTTATTTTTTTCTACGAACTTTTTGACTCTATCCCTGGTTTCTCCTCTATCTATTATCAATAGTTTATATTTATCCCCATATTCCTTCTCAAAGGCTCCAAGTTCGGGCGCTTCTTCAACGCAAGGAGCACACCATGTGGCAAAATAATTGAGTACGATTATTTTCCCTTCAAAATCTGAAAGCTTAGTCTGCTTTCCTTCTAAATTTTCAAGCTGAAAATTATACGCCTTATCTCCGACATCCGTTTTCTTCGCTTTACTCACCATGCTGTAACCGAAAAAGGCAAACATACCAACAACCAAAATCATAATAACCAATTTAATAATCCGCTGATTCATTTTTCTTCCTCCTGATTTGCAGCGGAGCTTAGCTTACTGGGTTAAACTTCAGCTTAAGCACGCCCGATCTTTCCGATTATCGGTCAAGTTGCTTTAAAAATTCGATTTCTTTCTTAAGCTTGTTTTGGCGTCTTCCTAAAATCACCATATACCCAAAAATAATTAGCCAGATAACGGAGTATGCTCCATATACAAAGTTCATTTCCTTCTCCTCCTAATTTTCGAGATCTTCTCTTAATTTTTCTTTATACTGTGTAACTTTAATTCTCATATTTTCAAGGGTTACTCCCTTTTGCAAGAGATAGCTGTATAGAAGTGTTAATGCCGTAATAGATACCAGCAGTGCTACTAACATATTAGGCTCTATTCCACCTCCTTTTTGTGAAGGGCCATTACCGAAAACAATTGGATGGAATTTGGATTGCCACCAGCGGATGGCAAAGAAGACAATCGGTACGTCAATAAATCCAATAATGCCAAATACAGAAGCCAGCCGCGCTTTTTTATCCCATACACCATCCATTTGGCGAATCATGATATACGCCATATAAATGAACCACAGAATTAACGTAGTAGTAAGGCGCGGCTCCCAGGCCCACCAGGTATTCCAGGAAGATTTTGCCCAGATTGGACCAGTTGTAAGAACAATCGTAGTAAACACAACCCCTATCTCAGCAGACACATAGGCATAAGTATCAAAAATTCTTTTTCGTTTTGCAAGGAAAAGGATACTGAAAATAAAGGTTACGAAAAATGCAAGAAACGCACACCATGCAGATGCAACGTGGTAATAGAAAATTTTCTGTACTACCCCCATTGTTTTTTCAATAGAAGAAAATATGAATATAAAATATATAGAAGCCAAGATCGAGACAACAGTGGTGCCAAATAGTATTTTAGGAACCAGGCTGGCCTTTTCTGCCGCTGATTGGCCTGCCAGCAATGCGGCTTTTTCCCGCTCAAGATTTGCACTCATCTTCTACACCTCCAAAACATAATCGATTAATATAAAGCAAAGTACAAAGAATATAACATCATAGGCTGAAATCAACTGAATCCATGCCATAGCGCTTGATAGCTTTTCAATATTTGTCAGTATGATTTTAGTAGCCTGTACGGCACCAATTAAGATTGGACTAGTTACGGGAAACAACAATAGCGGAAGCAGCATTTCACTGCTCTTGGAATTTGCCGCAAGGGCTGCCAGAAAAGTCCCTATACTGATAAATCCAAAGCTTCCTATAACCAGGACCAAAATTAGATAGCCAAAACCGCCATACATTTTGAAATCAAACAATAGAAATAAAAATGGCAGTGAAACCAGTTCGACAACGAGTATCATAGAGAAGTTTGCCAGGAATTTTCCCAGAAAAATACTTGAAGCATCCAATGGAGCTATCATTAGACCCTGCATGGTATCATTCCGCTGCTCACTTATGAATGATCGGTTAAGGCCAAGAATTCCGGAAAAAACGATAATTACCCAGATTACACCTGGTATAACCGCCTTCGTTGTATTATTAGCCGGGTCAAATGCAAAGCTAAAAACCAGGATAACCAGCCCTGCAAAAATAATCATGGTAGCTAATACCTGTTTCGTCTTAAGTTCAGAGTATAAATCCTTCTTTGCAATTAAGAGGGCTGATCGAATCATGAGACTCCCTCCACCTGCAGCTGGTATTTTTCCGATACGGTATCCAATTCCTTTTCTTCCAGGCGGAAATCGTCAGCTACTTTTCCATTTTTAATTATGATTATTCTGTCACATATCTCTGCTGCCTGCTTAAAGTCATGTGTAACCATTAATGTAGTAGTTCCTTTGTCTTTCATTGAGAGAATAACATTATTTAATATTGATATTGCCCCCTGATCCAGACCTGTGTGTGGCTCATCGAGCAATAGAAGCGGGGGCTCATGAATAATGGCCCTGGCAATCGCAATTCTCTGTATCATTCCCCTAGAAAAATTCTTCACAGGTTCATTTAAAAAGAAAGATAATCCTACCTCTTTTACGAGTTCTATTGCCTTTTCTTGAGCATTTTTAATTCCATACAGGTTTCCAAAGAAAACAAGATTTTCAAGCGGTGAATAGTGTTCATAAAGCAAACTGGAATGAGGCAAATATCCCTGAAGCTTTTTAATCTCCAATTGGTTTTTCCGAAGCTCCAGGCCATTGATTTTCACTAATCCTGAAGTAGGTTTGATAAGGGTAGCCAATACTTTCAGCAAGGTACTCTTCCCAGCTCCGTTAGGCCCCAGAATGGCAACTGTTTCTCCCTTGTCGATTTTGAGATCGATTCCCCGCAGAATTAATTTGTTATCAGCCTGTTTAACAAGCTTTTTTAATTCAATCATCTGCTGCACCTCCATTCCAGCTTCACTCTACAAATTGGCGCAGATTTAATTTCACCTGTACTAAATGCTGTTTGTAGGCCTGCAGTTTGGCCTGATAAGCTGTTTCGTTCATTTCACCATTTTCATGTATTTCTTCCAGTTCAAGTATCTTATCCAGAATTGCTTTTTGCTTGGCCATTAGATGCTTAAATGCCTGTTCCTCTTTATCGGAATTTAATCTTTCTTCCTCCCTTCTTGCTTTTCGCCTAAAATAGAAGTAAGAATAAAGCCCTCCGATAAGGATAGCCAGCATAATTATTAAAAAGATGTGCGGATTAAATCGGTGTAATGGAGACTGGGACCACATCCGTAAATGTCCTGGATTATGGAAAGGCGGTGCAGAGTGTGTTACATTTCCAGATTTGGCTTTTTCACTCTGTGTTTGGCTTTGCTGTGCAGTACTTTCTGCAGGAGGCTGTTTATCCTTGTTATAAACCATAGAAAATGCTTGGGCAGCCTTTATTCCTTCCACACTGTAGCCAACATATTTTTGGTCTTCAAATTTAAATTGGCCCTGATAAGTAGATTGAACTCCTTTAAACTCCACACTGCCCATTCCTTCTGGCACAAGCACTTGCATCATCTGAACAGGATAGTCAAATTTTAGGTTTATTTCCTTGCCCTTTGGAATGCGATAGCTGTATGGAAGTACAAGTGTTTGATTTCCCGGAAAAGGATCTGTTGTAATAAAACCGCCATCGATTTGTTCTATCGCTATTTTATTGTCCAGGAAGTTTAAATCCGTTGCTCCAACTGGGAGTGAAACATTTAAAACCGCTTTACTTTTTCCATCTCCCTTGTAGGCCTCGGCGGATGGGTTGGTGTAATTAACCATGTTCATCATATTTGTACTGCCATCTTCGGCAGGGCTCACTACCAGGTAATGCATATCAATGGATATTTTCGTATCTCCTGCAGCCATTGCACTTATTGGTATTAAAATGAGAAGACCCAGGAGGAAGAGGGTGATTTTTTTAATCACTTTTCTCCCTCCTTTTTCTTTTTATAACTTTTCATAGTTACTTCGATTTCTCTTTCAACCTCATCCATTAAATCTTTATCTACAGCCTTAAATGACTGCTGTTCTTCTTCCTTCATCAGGCTTGCAATCTGGCTTTCGTACTGACGTTTTAGCACTTTATAATCTTTATCAGAGATTTTATCCATCTTATACTCAAACTCAATTTCATTTAGTGTTGTTAAGAGTGCTTCCTTCGTACTGGCTGCTTCCGGGATTTGTGTCCCAAGTTTCAGATAACCATCCATTTTAAAAAATGGAGTGAGGACCAGAAAAAGGCAGCCAAGGGCAAGAACTGCTGTGAAACCCATCGAAATGATTGATATATCCTGCATTTTGTTCACATCCTAAAGATACTTTTTACGTTCCTCATCAATAATGGAAGAAAGGATTTCACCCTCCACTTCATCACCGTTGTCAACGTGCTCAGCGGAATGTTCGGTTTCACCTTTTTGCCTCACCCATTTTCTTATGATGAAATAGATCCCTACTGCTGCTGCAGCCAATGCTGCGAAGGGCAGAATCCATGCGGCCAGGCTAAATCCGCTTTTTTCTGGAGCTGTAAGAATTTCTTCGCCATAAATCTTTACATAATAATCACGAATCTGGTCTTTATTCATTCCCTTGTTCATCATACCAACAAGATCTTTTTTAAATTCCTTTGTCAAATTGCATGTGTTCGGATCACATTCAAAATGGTCCTGGCCACATCCGCAGGTACAGGCAAACTGAGATGCTACAGCCCGAAATTCGGGAGATTTATAATCTATCTGCCTCGCTTCTGTACGAACGAATGGCCATTGGAGGGCGACTAACAATACCAGCAAGGAAACCATAAATTTGTTTTTCAATTTAAATCACCTCTCTGCGGACTCCTGTGTATTTTGGAGTCACATTCTGGTATCTGCCATTCCAAACGGCAAACAGCGAGCCGATTACAATCATGAAAGAACCGATCCACAGCCAAGACATCATTGGGTTTACCTTAACAATAAAGGTGGCCCGGCCGTCATCTTCCCATGCGCTTAAGACAATATACAGATCTTCTTTAAAGGATGATAGAATCGCTACTTCAGATGATGGCTGATCCCAATGGCCATAAAAGACTTTTTCAGGTTCATAGGTTCCCAGCCGCTTTCCATCTCTGAAAACTGTTACTTGAGCGTAAACAATATCGTTAATACCCTCTTTTTTCTGGTCCAGCTTATCGTAGTTAATACGGTAATTATTAATCTCAATAGATTTGCCCAGTTCAATAGTTTTCATTGTCTGTGCATCATAGTTTTGTGAACCGATAATACCCATGGTGATGCAAGCGATACCCAAGTGAACTAAGTAACCTCCATACCGACGGCGGTTTTTTACCATCAAATGGTATAAAGCAAGCATTGGATTTTCCTTGGTCATCTTTCTTCTTGCTTTTACTCCGCGATAGAATTCCAAAAAATGAGTAACAAGCAATAGAGCGATTACACCGTAACCAATTACAGCCCAGGCTTTGGTCATTCCAAGCACAACCATTAAAATCATCGCAATAACGGCCACAATTGCCGGAAGCAGGAAGTTTTTCCTTAGGTTTTTAATGGTTGATCGGTGCCATGCAAGCAGTGGACAAACTGCCATCACAAACATCATTGATAACAAAATCGGTGCCTCAACCTTATTAAAGAATGGCGTTCCTACTGTAACCTTGGTTCCGCGAACAGCTTCAGAAACCAATGGGAAAATTGTTCCCCAGAAAACGGCGAATGCTGCTCCTACTAACAGAAGGTTATTAATTAAAAAGCTGCTTTCTTTAGAAACAAAGGAAGTAAATTCTCCTGCACTTCGTTTAATCAGGTTGTAACGGCTCATTAGCACATACAATGAAGCAATTACTGCAAAGCCCATAAAAATCAGGAAGTACAATCCGAGATTAGAGTTCGCAAAAGCATGTACCGAAGTTAGTACGCCGCTTCGCACAAGGAAAGTACCGAATAATGTTAAGGCGTAAGAGATGATAATTAAACTGATATTCCAAACCTTCAGCATGTTTTTGCGTTCCTGAATCATTACGGAGTGAAGGAATGCGGTTGCAGTAAGCCATGGCATAAAGGATGCATTTTCAACAGGATCCCATGCCCAGTATCCGCCCCATCCAAGCTCTACATATGCCCATTGACCGCCAAATATGTTGCCGAGGCTTAGGAAGAGCCAGGCAATAATGGTCCAGCGTCTAGTCATCTTTATCCAGAAATCGTCCATGTTTTTCATAATTAATGCAGCCATCGCAAAGGCAAATGGTACTGAAAGCCCTACATAGCCGAGGTACAACGTCACTGGATGGATAATCATACCCGGATTTTGAAGCATCGGGTTCAGACCTTTACCTTCAGTTGGAATCTGATCCAGCAAAAGGAATGGTTTTGCTACAAATCCAAGGATAAAGAAAAAGAATATGGCATTTGCCATTAAAATGGAGATAATGTAAGGGATCATTGGGTTTCCCTTCATTTTTCTCGAGTAGATAATCATGAGCATGTAAAGAGTGAGGAAGAAAGTCCATAATAGCAATGATCCAGCATTGCCTGCCCAAAGAGCGGTTAATTTATAAATGACAGGAAGCTCGCTGCTTGTATAATCTCTTACATATTCGTACTTGAATTGGGAAGTGCCCAGCAGGTAAAACAATGAAAGCATTGCCATTCCTGCGCATATAAATAACGCCAGTGCTCCTCCTTTTCCGCTGTTGACCAATTTTTGATTCTTTGTACTAATCCCCAGTGTCATAATGAGCAGTGAATAAATAGCGATCGCCAGGCCAATATAAATTGTTGCATTAGCGAATAAATACATGTCGTCACCTTCTTTTGGTTTGCATCTTATTTTTCATGTGGTGTTTTATTGAGCAATTCCTCATGTTTCTTAGGATCATAATCTTTCATGTCCTTGCCTTCATATTTTGAAGGGCATCTTGTTTTAACTGTTTCGGCTTTGAAAGTATCTTTTGTGGTTGGTGATCCTTGTAAAATGGTAATAACACCTTCTGCAAAATTATCAGGCTTTATTCCATTGTGAACGACATGCATGATGTTTCCGTCGTTATCTTTAACATCAAATTTCAGCTGAATCTTGTCGGGGTTCCATTTAATCGATTTTTCAATAAGTAAGCCCTCTACTGTTACGAAATCACTTTTATGCTGATCCTGAGTTGCAAGAAGCTGTTTCATAGTCAGTTCAATTCCACTGGAACCAGGAGTTGCCGCCATCAGCAGGAAGACAATTGCTCCTGCTATAATAAAGCCTCCAAGCATGACTAAAGTATTCTTCTTCATTCTTGCTCCGCTCCTCTAAATTAATTTTTTCATTTCCTCTTCGTACGTTTCCTGATCAATCTTTCCATTCAGTAATTTCTTGCGAAGTTCTTTCTTTTCATTTTCGTTAGCTAACTTGCTTGGTTTCTTGGGTGCAGTTGATTTTGGTTTCTTTTTGGAAGCTGTCAGATTCCTGGCATTCACTCTGTTTCTTCCGGTTAATCCAAAATAAACAAAAGCGGCAGCAATGATAAGGGAAATTCCTATGATAACTGCACCTGCATTGCTGATAAAAGGCTGTTTCTCCTTGCTATTTTCGCTGCTTTTGGAGCTGTTGAGAATCTGATCGGTAGCTGTTCCTCCCCCTTTAACACCGCTATGAGTGGTATCACTTGGGGGCTGTTTTTTATCAATAGCAGCCAATGTGGATTCATTATCTTTCTTTTTATAGGAAACCTTGTAGTTAAGACTGTCTCCTTTTTTTACCTTCTTGTATGAATAATAATAAATTGGTTCACCATATTCGCTTTTTGATGAATTTTGAGGCTTTGGGGTCAGCTGGATTTCTTTTGCATTAATAGGTGCATAAAAAATAACATCCATTAGGTCAGCATCAGCTGGGTTTTTAAAACTATAAGAAAAACTTTTTGTATCTTTTACGTTTATAGGATTTGAATAATATTCAACTACAAATCTGTAACTCTCATTATTTTTTATTGGTTTTTGGGGTTTCCAGCTAACCATTCCTTTTTCTTTATCTACGTCATACGGCCGCTGGACTTCAGGTTTATCTTCAGATGGGAATTCCGCAACCAGGTATATCTGAAAGCCTTTTTCTTTTGCAGGTACAGGTATTTCTATTTTTCCATCAAAGTCTGTTCCGCTCTTGTTAACGATTGTCCCGTACTGTCCCACGAGCAGGGACGGCTGTTCCTTTGGCCAATTGTCCGGATAATCAAACTCCGGCATAACTTGGATTTGCAATTCTTTGTAAGGAAATTGCTCTGGCTGGAACACTCCTTCTGCTTTGGCATTTTTGATGGTAAAACCGGATAAAAATACTGCAACAGTTACTATTGCAACTAAAAACCTCTTTAGCATATAAATCCTCCTTGACCTAGAAAACTTCTCACTAACTGGTTAATTTCCAACATAGTAATCTTTGAAATAAATATAATCGTTGCCGGCCCTTAAAAGATGAAGCACTCTTGAACATTTTGTTAAAGGGCAAGATTCGTTACCTTTTTGACAAGAAAAAACCACACAAAGTTCACATTTACATTTAAGGACGTTTTTACCAGTCGGAATTTAATACTTTGCCTTGTTCAATGACTAACAATCTCTCTAATGAATACTATAAGCCTTTTCCAATTTAGCCCGATGAGTTGAAATTGAAAATTTTGTTAACTTATGAGTGGTTGGCCTTTTTAATAAATGAGATACAATTTCCTCATCAATTTTCTGTCATAGGAATTTTGGCTTATGCCATAGTAAGGGGGCAATCCGGAGTACCGGTTTAAGAAAAGCGCAAGCGCCCGTTCAGCGAAGCAACTACCTGAGTAAACTTCCTGTAACTGCTTCTCTGAATAGACGACATGCAGCTTTGCGACGAGCTGAACATAAGCTTCTTTGAAAAAGCAGTGGCGCAGGAGCACTGGAGTTCGATGTTGACTTATCGTAGGGAGAAGCGGGATGGACACTAGCTGCACCAAGTATCACCTAAAGGTCATACTTGAAGCAAGATACTCAAGGAAGCTTTACAGAGATGAAAACTTGCAGGGCGTTGGAGCTAGACAAATTAAAAGGTAAAACTTTATGCTTTCTTAACAATCAAAAAAAACCCTTCACAACATGTGAAGGGTTACTCCTTATTTTATCTGAAGAGATCTAATATAGGTGACAACATCAGAAATGTCCTTTTCTTTTAACTGTCTGACACCCTCCTCACCTTTAAGAGAGGGGCCCATTCTGGTTTCTTCTCTTCCATAGGCAGTGCTAATCCAAATTTGTCTGTCAGTCGTGTATTTAAGATATTGCGGATTCGAGAGAACTGTCCCCATTTTGTCTCTCCCTGCACCATTTTCACCATGGCAGCTCATGCAATATAGACCATAAACCCTCTTTCCATTTTCGGCATCACCAGAAATGGATGCAGGTACCTTTAATTTTAATTCATCTTTCTGCCAATCTCTCATATAGGCAACCAGGTTTTTCAAATCCTTCTCAGATACACTTTGCTGATAGGCAGGCATAGCTGTTCCTTCCCTGCCGAACTTCACGTAATTATACAAGTCCTTATTGGAGACCGAGCTCAGGAAATGCTGGTTATTGATGGCAGTACCTGTTTTAGCACCCTCCCCCTTCCCTGTATCTCCATGACATACAAAGCATTGCTGTTTATATATTTGCTCACCTGCGCTTATCGCCTTGTCGTTTTTGTTATCTTTTAAACTATTATTATTAATGATAAAAACAATCCCTACTATTATCAGAATATATATGCCGATTAGTAGTTTTTTCATGGGAATCCCCTTACTTTGGATCCGGCGTTGGAGTTGGTTCACCAAAGTCCTTATATTTTTCTTTTATTAAATGGTTAATTTCCTTTAGGCTTTTACCGTCTTGTTTCATTTTTACCGCCTCCCGGGCGATATCGATACAAACGTCTCACGATATACTCATAGAGTCCCATTCTTCTACTGCGTTTCCTGGACCCAGCTTATCTACATAACAATCTAAATTACTTTCATGCCCCTGCTCCTTATAACAACCGCAATAGCAAGGCACTGAAGCAAGAACTTGTGGATATTTGGAAGCCATTATATAGGTTTCCTGTACTTTTTCAGTGGAGTTAAGAACATAATCTGGCAATGGCTTATGCTTTTTATCAAGCACTAACTTTTCCTTATTTGAGCTGCATCCCGACGCAACCCCTGCTAAAAGCAGAGCGGAAAGCAGCACAGAAGTGATTCTTTTCATTTCTGTCACCCCTTTCAATCCTTTACTCTTTCAATTTCTCATTTATTTTAGCAAAAAAAAGCAAGGTAAATATTGTATAAATCTTACTATTTAGTGAATGAAATTTAATTACTCGCTTCCATTTAATTAAAGCCGGAAAAAATATTTCCCGGCCAATTCTTACATTTTCATATTCATCATGTCATTCCCGCTATGGGAACCCAGACTTGGATCAACCATACCGAAAATCATCGCAACATGAGCTACTACAAGAAAGAGCCCAACAAAGAAGACGTGCATTTTAAGTTTTTGTTCTTCTGTTTTGTTTTTTCCGATGAGTCCCATGTCAAGTAGTGCCATGCCAAGCAAAGGAACGATACCGAGCAAATAAAAGGTCACAGCAACAACGTCAATCCAGCCTTTCCATTCTCCGTTTACAGTTAGTGGAATAAAAGCGGTTTTCATTAGGTAAATAAAGATACCAGTAAAATAAAGGCCAACAAAGATACTGCACATTCTATTTAGCTTTCTCATCCAGCCGTTCATATCTCTTGTGAAAAGAATTGCAAGTTCTGTAATAGCAATTGTTTCTGCCATGATCACTGGTACTGCCATAAAAATAATTAAATTCCACGGTTGGTTGTCAGCCAGCAATCCCATATAGTGGGTCATATTCATTGCGATCGACTCCTTTATTTTGATACCTTAAGAATAAAAAAAATGTGTGCAGAAACTTTGCAGAAAGTATGTAAATATTGTTAAACCCTTCACAAGAAGAAAGGCAGACCCGCCTGTTAAACAAAAAAAGCCCCTATTGCGCAGTGAGCACAATAGGGGCTTTTAAAAAATAAATATTAATTACGCACGAGATACATAGCTGCTATCTGTTGTATTGATAATGAGACGGTCGCCTTGATTGATGAAGAAAGGAACCTGAACAGAAAGACCTGTTTCCAAAATAGCAGGCTTTGTTCCACCGGAAGCTGTATCACCTTTGATACCTGGTTCAGTTTCTGTTACTTCAAGTTCAACAGTATTAGGAAGTTCCACTCCCAGATTTTCTCCTTGGAACAACATGATCGATACTTCCATGTTTTCTTTCAGGAATTTCAGTTCATGCTCAAGAGCCGTTGATGGGATTTCAATTTGCTCGTAAGATTCATTGTCCATGAATACATGCTGGTCACCACTAGCATATAGGTATTGCATTCTGCGGTTATCGATTTGCGCTTTTGCTACTTTTTCACCGGCACGGAAAGTCTTTTCCTGAATAGCACCTGTACGAAGGTTACGAAGCTTCGAGCGAACAAAAGCAGCTCCTTTTCCTGGCTTTACGTGTTGAAAATCGATAACTCGCCAGATTCCATTATCTACTTCAATTGTTAATCCTGTACGAAAGTCATTAACAGAAATCATGTTAAAAATCCTCCTAGTAATTCATTACAAAATGATGAGTTCTTTAGTTGAGTGAGTCAGTGCGTCATTGCTATCCAAAGTAATCAGAGTATCATCTTCAATACGCACCCCGCCAAGTCCAGGAACATAAATTCCCGGCTCAACTGTAACAACCATTCCAGGTTCAAGGACTATGTCTGATTTAAACGAAAGGGCAGGCCCTTCATGGACTTCCAAACCGATGCCATGTCCAGTAGAATGTCCGAAGTATTCCCCATAACCTTTTTCAGTAATCAGATTTCTGGTTAATGCGTCAGCTTCTTTACCGGTCATTCCTGGTTTGATTCCCGCCATTCCACGAAGCTGGGCTTCAAGGACAATGTCGTAAATTTCCTTCAGTTTTGCATCAGGCTGGCCAACTGCAACAGTTCTGGTGATATCAGATACATACCCCTTATAATAGGCTCCGTAATCCAATGTCACAAAATCTCCTGTTTCAATCACTTTATCACTGGCGACACCGTGAGGCAGAGCAGAACGGTATCCAGATGCAACAATGATATCAAAAGAAGAGGATGTGGCACCCGCTTTTCTCATAAAAAACTCTAATTCATTCGAAACTTCAAGTTCCGTTTTTCCTGGACGAATAAAGTCAAGGATATATTTAAATGCAGCATCAGCAATGTCAGCTGCTTCCTTTAATATCTTAATCTCTGGTTCCGTCTTAATCAAGCGTAACTTTTCAATAACGCCTGAAACAGCAACAAGCTCAGCTTCAACAGCATTTTCAAACATCTTAAATGAAGAAAATGTCAGATGGTCTTCTTCAAAGCCAAGTTTAGTAATACCTAGTTTTTTTGCCTGTACTCCTACCTCTTCAGGAATAGTTCCTGTGTGTTTTACAATCTCATAGCCTTCGCACTGCTTGGAGGCCTGTTCTATGTATCGGAAGTCTGTAATGAACTGTGCTCCTTCTCCACTTATCAAAACCACACCTGCAGAACCTGTAAAGCCTGTCATAAAGCGTCTGTTATAGGCACTGGTGATTAGTAATCCGTCAATACCCCGTTTCGAGAATTCAGAACGTAATTTTTCTAATTTCATGATTGATTATCCCCTCTCCTTTTCCTTGTCCAGCAAGGCTAACAGTGCCAATTCATATCCCTTGAAGCCCAAGCCAACTATTTGTCCCATAGCTACAGGTGCTATAACCGAAACATGGCGGAATGACTCGCGTTTGTGGACATTTGTCATATGTACTTCAATAACTGGGACATCAATTCCTGCAATCGCATCCCTGAGAGCATAGCTGTAGTGTGTATAAGCCCCTGGGTTAAAAATAATGCCCTGAATCCCCGACTCCCAGGCATCCTGAATTTTATCGATTAGTTTTCCTTCAGAATTAGACTGAAAACTAATAATTTCAATTCCATTCTCCATTCCCAGCTGAGTAATTCTTTTTTCAAGCTCAGCAAGTGTTCCTGTTCCATAAATTCCTGGCTCTCTCTTGCCAAGCATGTTTAAATTAGGGCCATTCAGCAGCATAATTTTTTTCATTTAAGACTCTCCATTGCAGCTATGTTTTTTAAACATTTTCCAATGTTTATTCTATCACAGAATCAGGAAAGTACACTATTATTGACTATGTTCATTTGTGTGTCTCTGAACCGTTCCTTTTCGATTTTGCTGCTCATATGAGATCGAATATCCAATGAAAACTCCGTATACTACATAAAGACAGCCTGATGTAATCATTGTATTCCTGTCTATTTCCTGGAAAGGCTTTATTCCCGGAAAAATAGGATTCAGAACTAGAAAAACAAGAGAAAAAAGAACTAGTCCATAAATGATCCCAATCCATCTGTTACTAATATTTTTTAAAACAGCGTAGTAAATCAAGGCTGCTACGATAGAAAAGACTCCCATAAGAATAATGGAAATAACAGTTCCAAGCCAGCCTGTTTTCCAATCCCCAATTGCCCATGGTTCAAGAATGACATTAGAACGAATTTCGGTAAAATTTAAAAAATATGCCAGGCAGCCGATTGAACTCCAAAAAATCCCGGCAAACAAACCCGTATATACCACATACGCAATCATTGCCATTTGTCTGTCCTTTACTTTTTCTTCATCCATTTGCTTTACCTCCTCGACCAATATTTTTCCTTCTTTGAGGAATTTTCCTTTTAGTATGCCCCTAAATACTGCCTCCCTTGCATGGGCTTTACAATATTAGAAGGATTATTGGAAAGTTAATGAAGATATTATATGCCATATAGAGGTTTTTTCTTTTTTTTAGTAGAATAAAATAAAGTACATACAGTTTTTCGATATAAGCTGATTGTGCAACTTTGAAATAGGCTGGTGTAACAGATATGTCAAATAATCAAAAACCTGTTTATGGAGGCCAGGCAGTAGTTGAGGGTGTTATGTTTGGCGGCAAACATCATTATGTAACTGCAATTAGAAGAAAAGACCGCTCGGTTGATTACTTCCGAATGCCCCGCAAATCCATACAGGCATTTACTTTATTAAAAAAAATTCCTTTTTTGCGAGGGATTGCTGCGATAATTGAAGCAAGTGCAAACGGTTCAAAACATTTAAACTTTTCTACAGAACGATTTGATCTTGATCCGAAAGATGATCATACAATAAAGGAAAAGGAAGTTTCAAAGCTGTCTATGTATCTTGGTGTAGCGGCTATAGGGGTTATTTCATTCCTTTTCGGAAAATTTATTTTCACTTTAGTTCCTGTTTTTTTGGCGCTAGCAACTAAGCCAATCTTCCCGTCCGATTTTGCCCAAGTATTAGTCGAAGGTTTCTTTAAATTAATTTTGCTGCTATCGTATATTTACTTTGTCTCACTTACACCAATTGTAAAGAGAGTTTTTCAATATCATGGTGCTGAGCATAAAGTAATTAATACTTTTGAGGATGGAAAAGAACTAACCATTGAAAATGTTCAGGCTCATTCCCGCCTCCATTATCGCTGTGGAAGCAGTTTTATTCTGTTTACCGTCATTGTAGGGGTATTTGTTTATTTGCTTGTCCCGACTTCCCCTCTATGGTTAAGGGTCGTGGACAGACTTGCATTAATTCCTGTAGTCCTTGGAATTTCATTTGAGGTATTACAATTTACAAATAAACTGCGGGAGGTTCCTGTCCTTAAATATTTAGGGCTTCCTGGTCTATGGCTTCAGCTGCTAACTACGAAAGAACCAGCAGATGATCAGGTTGAAGTAGCCATTCTGTCTTTTAAAGAGCTATTGAGAATGGAAAAAGAAACAAATGACCAAATGAAAACGGAAGAAATTGTATAAATCTTTTTATCCAGTGTTTAAAAGATAAAAAAAATGATTAAGATGCTCTTAGGGAGGTGGCTTTCTTGAAAAATCGGGTTCCCTTAATTCTTATTGTTTTAGTTTTCATTCTTGCTGCTGTTGGTACAGCAGGAATGGCTATTTCTAATCCTGCCGGTTTTCTCCAAAGAATAGCTGTCATTGCATTGATCGGTATGGCGATATACTTACTTTACAGGCGTTTTCACAAAG
Source organism: Neobacillus sp. FW104-15D2 (assembly GCF_058790155.1). Lineage (NCBI taxonomy): Bacteria > Bacillati > Bacillota > Bacilli > Caryophanales > Bacillaceae > Neobacillus > Neobacillus sp. FW104-15D2. Next base: position 37,151 of record NZ_JBYTCJ010000011.1, on the reverse strand, counting down.
CAAGCCCCCAGAAAAAAGAGCAGCGTGCTTTTCTTAAAGCCGCAAAAAGATCTAAAAAAAGGCTTCAGCAAAAAAGCGGGGAGCATCACGGCAATCCCACTTCTATTTTGTCTGCAGGCAAGAAAAAGATGAAGAAAAAAACTACCCCATCCCATCTAACAGTAATAGAGGGAAAAAAAGCCAAAAAGAAAAATCGGGCATCCTTTTAGGAGGGCCCGATTTTTTTTACTTTTAATATCCCCAAGTTCTAAAGAATTGTTTAGCGTACTTCTTTCCTTCTTCGAATAAGGCATGCTTCTTTTCATCAGTTAAAATAAATTCAGTCGATACTACTCCCTCTGTAGGAATAAAAATAATATTTTTTGCATGCTTTCTTGAAATATAACGAGTATCGTGTGCATCCTTCATTGTTTCAAACAAAGCAGCAAACATTTGGATAGCATTATTGATTTTATGGGGTTTATGTTCCGTTTCACTGTAACTCAGCTTTATTCCAAGAACTGGCCTTGTCATTTTAACGTTCTCTTGGTCAAAGAGCCACATTGGGAAATTACTTAATACTCCGCCATCGACCAGAATATTAGCTTTTCCTGCTACTCTCAATTTGGCTGGCTCAAAAAAATAAGGAATACTACAGCTCATCCGTATTGCTTTGGCAACTGGAAAAGATCCTGGAAGAATACCATATTTATCGAGGTCATCCGGCAGGACTACCAGCCTGCCGTTTGTAAGGTCCGAGGCAATTACTCTTAGGCTTTGTGGCGGCAGATCAGAAAAAGTACGAATTCCTTTCGCAGCCAGTTTTTGTGCTATCCATTTTTCAAGTTCTTTTCCCCTATAAAGCCCTAATCTCCAATATACAAGCAGCCAACTGGCAAAGGGAAAAGGTAACAGCGTTTTTCTTGTATCGAGAAATTTCGTCAGATCCATTTCATCGAGTTGCTGAAAAATCTCATTACTTGTATAACCAGCTGCAACAAGCGCGGCCACAATAGATCCGGCACTTGTTCCTGCCACTCTTGTAAAACGGAATCCTTTTTGTTCAATTTCATTAAGGGCACCAATAATCGCCAGTCCCCTTACACCCCCGCCAGAGAAAACGCCGTCTATATCCATTCAGGCCACTCCCCTCAGATGCAGTCCTTTTTACATCTTTAAGCGGGCTTTGAATAAAATAGTACGGCGTACATGCTAAAAATATTTTTAGGTGAAATACTGAACCTTTGCGTTTGGAAAATAAGTGGAAATATAGCCGCGAATTGTGCTTTCCAAGTCCTGAGCCTGTTCTGTGGGATAAACATATTTTCCTATTCCATATCGTCCCCATTTATATTTTCTTTTTTCTTCATCCATCTCCAGTTTTGTTTTAGGGTATCGTTTCGCAATTACCTTTTTAGCAGGCTTAGTAAAGCGATGCTGTATTAATTCGAATGATAAATCTGGCAAATCCATTCCTTCAAGGGAATGCTGAAGTCTTTGGAATAGCTCTTCATAGCCTTCCTTCCAGCCTTCATGCATATAGATTGGCGCTACAATAAAGCCTAGTGGATAACCAGCATTTGCTACTTTTCGGGCTGCCTCCAGTCTCTCGTCAAAGCTAGAGGTTCCTGGTTCAAAATTTTTAATTACAAAGCGGGAATTCACGCTAAAGCGAAATCGGGTTTTCCCATTATGTTTGGCATCAAGCAAATGATCCACATGATGATATTTCGTTACAAAACGAAGTCTTCCATACTCAGTATTACCGATAAATTCAATTGTTTTTTTGAGCGAATGTGTTAAATGATCGAGACCAACAATATCTGATGTACAGGCAGCCTCAAATCGGGTAATTTCAGGTTTTCTTTCATCGATATATTTTTGAGCCTGTTCAAAGATATCATCAAGATTTACATAGGTTCGAATATACGGCTTACTTCCAAGCGTAGTCTGCAGGTAGCAGTAATGGCAGTGGCCCATACAGCCGGTTGCGAGCGGTATCGCATACTCTGCGGAAGGCTTGGATGTATCAAACTTAAGTGTCCTCCGCACTCCTACCACCAGTGTGGACTTTGCATTTCGGTATTGCTGGAGTTCATTATCGCCTGGTATTCCCCTGACCTGATTATGAGAGGTTGTTTCCTTTATCTCAAGCCCCATTTTTTCAAACTTATCCTTGAGCTCCCTGCCCAATGGATATTCCAGGGCATTTGGCTCAATATAAACAAGCTGTGGAACAAACGGTTTCATTTTATTTCCCCATTTCTTTAAGTCCTTTTTGTTAGTATGAACACTATCGATGGGGGAAATAAAAAAGAAATATTTCCAACAGCATTTATGAAAAGGAAAAAGGATGGAAGACACCTTCCATCCTGAGAATTACTATTATAATCCGCACTTTAATTGTGCATTACAGTTTGTACATGTATTACAGCCGCCGATATCTTTAACAGTCCCCTTACGGCAAACTGGGCAAGTATCGCCTACTTCAGAACCTATTGTAACTTTAGTTGATCTTAGTTCAGCAATTGTATCTACTAATACGACATGCTGTTTAGCTTTTTCTTTTACAGGCGTTGTTTCCTGATTAGAATTTTCTTCGGCTTTAAGCGTCAATACCTGGGAGTCACGAGATCCATCTACATAAACGGTACCGCCTTTTGCACCGCCTTTGTAAAGACGCTCATAAACCTTCTCAACCTGTTCAACACTGTAACCTTTTGGTGCGTTAACAGTTTTACTGATTGAGCTGTCAATCCAGCGCTGGATGACACACTGTACATCAGCGTGGGCCTCAGGTGCAAGTTCCATCGCACTAATGAACCAGCTTGGCAAGTTGTCTTTATCTGCTTCAAGGTGCTTTTCCAAATACTCCTGAACGATATCAGCATTTACTTCAATAAACTTACCCAATCTTCCGCTGCGGAAGTATGAGAAGGAGAAGTATGGTTCAAGTCCCGTAGATACGCCAACCATTGTTCCGGTGCTCACTTTTGTTACTCTCTATAATTCATAGAGGGCAGGATTATCATTACCTGCTCCATATGTCGCCATATGGGTCAGACTATATCATCAACCCTAAGATGGTTGCTCGGCATGTAGTCGTTGAGGGGTCAGCCACGACTTCCCTGCGGATTGTCTGGTAGGTAAAACCAACACTTTTGCATTTTTACCGTTATTAGGATGGCAAATCCAAGGTAGCAAAAGATACGCCAGAGTTTCCCGCATATAGCCAAGTTTACGCTACATTCTTACGAATATAGGGGGCAAGCAGTTTACCCGTCGGAGCCACAGTTAGCAAATGTGAATTTCTAATTCCGTTTTCAAGAATTGATTCACGGATGTCCTCAGGCATTTTCTTCATAAATCCTGTATTTGAAAATGCCTTACGAAGAAGGTTTGTTTCTTCTTCTGTTTCACCAGTAAGGAATGGGAAGCTTCCTTTTTCCTTTGCAAGTTCAACTGAAGCTCTATAAGCAGTTGTTGCAATCGTTTCAAATACTTTATCAATAAGTACATTTCCTTTTTCGGAACCATACACAGTTTCACAATAAATCAGCAAGTCATGAAGGCCCATTACACCAAGCCCAACACGGCGTTCCCCAAGAGCCTGCTTTTTATTTTGCTCAAGGAAGTATGGTGTTGCGTTGATTACGTTATCCTGCATACGTACTCCAACTTCAACTGTGCGCTTTAATTTTTCAAAGTTAACTGTTTTGTTTTCCTTATCTGCCATTTCTGCCAAGTTTACGGCAGCGAGGTTACACACTGAAAATGGTGCAAGCGGCTGCTCACCACATGGGTTTGTAGCAACAACTTTTTGTCCATATGCCTGGGCATTGGTCATGTCGTTAGCGTTATCGATAAAGAAGATCCCTGGTTCTGCTGAGTAAGTTGCACAAATATTAATCAGGTTCCAAAGTTCTTTCGCCTTAATTTTTTTATAAGTGCGTACTTTATAGCCCAGGTTTTCCCATTCACGGACATCGCCAACTTCGTGCCACTGTTCATTATACTTTCGCATTGTTTCAGCATCATAGCTTTCAACATCAGGGAAGCGAAGTTCATATTCTCTATCATTTTCAACAGCTTGCATGAAATCTTTTGTCAGACATACGGAAATATTTGCTCCTGTTAAGAATTCAGAATTATGAACGGAGTAATTTCCACCTTCATCAAGCTTTTCCTCAGCATTTTTAATAATCTCAGCACTGAAACCACCGTAACCAGGGATGTTTTTATAGTTTACAATTCCTTGGTACATTGATTCTTCCTGCAGAGTTAGTGGTGTGAACTTCAGCTTGTCCTTCGCATGCTTTTTAATTGTTTCATCCTGCGTATTTTCAATAAGGAATCGCAGAATACGAGGGTTTTGCATTTTTGAAATGATAAATTCTACAATATCAGGATGCCACGTTCATACCGTTCCTTTCGGAATATTTCGCTGCAGAGCAGCCGGACTAGACTATATCATCACCCTCAGCTTAACCTGTTAGGGGCCGGGCGCTTATGAGAGTTTATTGTTGGGACTCACTCTCTAGTCGTTGAACCTTCGCCATCACCTTGGCCCGATGACGCTTGGCTGCAGATTGTCCAATGCATGGCAATTTTTATAGCCTTCACGCTCACCGTTTCCAGTCACGTTGTGGCTTGCCAGCCTCTAAGGATTTCCCTGCAATTCACCCGATTTTCTAGTCGTTCATTTTCTGAACGACGCGGACTAATGCATCTATAAAAAGTGCTTCTTTACCAAATGTTTTTTCATGGCATTTCTTACCATAAATAAACTTCAGTAAGATAGAATTAGAACGTACGTTCTTGTTTAGGGAGATGTCACATGTTTTAATCCGCCAACATTATCATTTGAGCTCCCCTGCGGGATCCGCCCTGCTCAACTAAGTGAGTCAGCTTTGCAATGTCATCCAGCCAGGATACGGAACCGGAAGATTTGCCATTTACTCCTTTCGCAAGGGTTGCTCGAGGTCTTAAGGTAGAACCATTTGTTCCTACTCCGCCTCCGCGGCTCATGATTTCCATTACCTGCTTGCGGTGATCAGAAATTCCTTCGCGTGAATCCTGAACATAAGGCATTACATAGCAGTTGAAGAAAGTAACTTCAGTTCCTGCTCCAGCTCCGTAAAGAACACGGCCGGCAGGAATAAAGTTCAGGCTGACAAGCTCCTGATAGAACTTTTCGAACCATTCTGTACGTTTTTCTTCTGTTGTCTCTACTGAGGCCAAGCCTGTTGCGTTGCGTTTCGCAATCTGCTCATAAAAAACTTCGAGCGGTTTTTCGATCACATCAAGAGAGGCGGTTATGATTCCAGTTTCGGCCTCTTCCGGATTACCCAATACACCTCTAAACTCCTCTTCTACCACAACTTTTGCTGTCTTCTTCTCCCAATCAATTTCTAAAATAAAGCCAAGTCCGCGAGCGGGAAACTTTGGATCCTCTTTGATGGTAAGAACAACAAAGTCACCGGCAGTGAGAGTAATTTTCTCAGTGTCCTTAAAGGTGTACCTGTCGAGCATGACTAAACGGGAAACTCCTTTATGGGTTAGTTTCATATCCGGAGTCACTGGGTGTACCTGTGAAAACAGACGGATATCCTCGTTCAGTCTTTCAAAATTAATATTCACTTTTCCTTTTAACGCAACAGACATGCTCACATCTCCTTCAAAATTCTTTCTCTCTGTTACTAGATAAATCCTTTATAATACTAGATCTAGTTGTTTTTGGAATACCCTTACGTTATCACATATAAACACATAAAATCAATATATAGTGTTTAATATATTTTTACAAATACTATATATTGTGTTTTGAACAATAAGACATAATTTTGTCAAACCTGAAAAATACCAGAATCAAGAGAAAAAGAAAGATAGTTAGGGTTTTCCCCTAAAATTCGGGTTTATTTAACAAATTTCGAAGGTTGCCGTTTTGCATTCCCTTGTCAAAAGTTGTTATATAGGCTTTCAGGTAAAAACAACGTCATTTTTTGTCGAAATTTCTCACCTTTTTTAAACAAAAAAAAGAAAAAAGCAGAAATGTTCCTGCTTTTACCTTTTAAAATTCCATTCATCATTTTCGTATCGCTCTTTGGCGATTTTATTAACATACTCGAGCTCTTCCTCTGAAAGTTCATAGGGAACCAGCTCAATATCCAGCCCTTCTGAAAATCCCTTGAAAAATGCTTCTTTTGCTTCCTCGAGAGAAATCCTTCTTGCACTTATTTCATTGATCGCCACTGCCTTGCTTTTGAATGCTCTCTGCATTCTTTCCTTAACTTTGTCACTAGGATATTTAAACAGGCTGAAAAGCTTGTCTTCTTCCAAATCTAACAAAATGGAACCATGCTGGAGGATAACCCCTTTTTGCCTAGTTTGAGCACTGCCAGCTACTTTTCTGCCCTCAACAACTAGTTCATACCAGCTAGGTGCATCAAAACAAACAGCCGAGCGAGGATTTTTTAATGAATCTCTCTCATCCTGAGTTTTAGGGACTGCAAAATATGCCTCCAGACCCAAGTGGTGAAATCCTTTCAAAATCCCCTCAGAAATAACCCGGTATGCTTCTGTAACGGTTTTAGGCATATCAGGATAATCCTCTGAAACAATAACACTATAAGTCAGTTCGTGTTCATGAAGAACTCCACGTCCTCCTGTCGGGCGTCGGACGAAGCCAAGTTTATGTTCCTTTACTGCTTCCATATTAATTTCTTTCTCTACTTTTTGAAAATAACCAATTGAAAGTGTAGCAGGGTCCCAGCCATAAAAGCGAATAGTTGGAGGTATTTTACTAACACTATGCCAATCGAGAAGCGCCTCGTCCAGCGCCATGTTGAAAGACGGAGAGCCATTCCCTGAATCGATAAAGCGCCAAACTTCTTTTTTCATATGTAACCCTCTTTTTGTATAAATTCAATGCGAGTTTTAGTCTATCAAATTCATGAAGAAAAACAAAGCAAGATGAATCTGGTATAATAGAGTAATAAAAAATAAAAATTTTCTCTATCGTCCTCTTTACCGCGAAAGATTGGACTTATATAATAATAAATGTTGCAGTACAGCCTGAAAGGAGCAATATACAGTTGAATACTCTTTATTTACTTTTAATTATTTTAGCTGCTTTTGGTGTTTATTCTCTTACGACCATGCTATTGCAAAAGAGAATTATCAAAACCCTGGGCGAAGAAGAATTCCGAGCAGGCTATAGAAAAGCCCAGCTTATTGATGTGCGCGAGCCAAACGAATTCGAAGCTGGCCATATATTAGGGGCAAGAAACATTCCTTTATCGCAGATGAAAATGCGTTCAAAAGAAATTCGTCCTGACCTTCCAGTATACCTATACTGCCAAAGTGGGATGCGCAGCGGCCGTGCCGGACAATTTTTATACAGAAGAGGATATAAAAACCTTTCACACCTTAAGGGTGGATTTAAGCAATGGACCGGAAAGGTAAAGGCAAAGAAATAAGATAAACTTTTGAAAGGCCGCGCAAAGCGGCCTTTTTATTTTGTATTATCTGCTAGATGGAGGCAACTATGAAGCTGCCTATTGTACCCCTTTTGCCTTTTGAACATTATTTAGGTGCACGATACCTGCACTATTGTTACCCCTTTTGCCTTTTGAAAATCATTTAGGTGCACGATACCAGCCCTATTGTTACCCCTTTGCCTCTTGAGTATTGGGGTCAATATGTTTGCCTTTTGGTTACCCCCTTTTCTCCTCTTTTTCATCCATATGGGGTCACATTTTTTTAAAAACCCTTTTCCTTAGTCCGGCAGGTGTTCTATTTCCTAACAAAAAACCCTGCACCTTTTTAAGGAGCAGGGAATTTATATTAGTTCTTTTGATATCTCAGAATTGGCTTACGGGCTGCAGTAGTTTCATCCAGTCGGCCTACAACTGTTGTGTGAGGCGCTTCCTGGACAATTTCAGGATTTTCTTCTGCTTCCTTAGCAATTTGAATCATTGTATCTACAAATGAATCCAATGTTTCCTTTGATTCAGTTTCAGTTGGTTCGATCATAATACACTCTTCCACGTTAAGCGGGAAGTAAATGGTTGGCGGATGATAGCCGAAGTCAAGCAGTCGCTTGGCAATATCCAGTGTACGAACCCCCAGCTTTTTCTGACGTCTTCCGCTTAATACGAATTCATGCTTACAATGTCTGTCAAACGGAAGGTCGTAGTATGGAGCAAGGCGTCTCATCATATAGTTTGCATTTAATACCGCATACTCAGTAACAGCCTTAAGCCCATCGGGACCCATTGAGCGGATATAAGTATAGGCACGGACATTGATTCCAAAATTGCCATAATACGGTTTAACGCGTCCAATAGATTGCGGACGATCGTAATCAAACACATATTCTTCTCCACGTTTTGTAATCACTGGTTTTGGCAGGAACGGAATCAAGTCAACTTTAACACCTACAGGGCCTGAACCGGGTCCTCCGCCGCCATGCGGGCCTGTAAAGGTTTTGTGAAGATTTAAATGGACCACGTCAAATCCCATATCTCCAGGGCGGGCTTTTGAAAGAACTGCGTTTAAATTGGCTCCATCATAATAAAGCTTTCCTCCAGCTCCGTGAACGATTTCAGCCATTTCCAGAATATTTTCTTCAAATAAGCCAAGGGTATTTGGATTAGTCAGCATTAATGCAGCGGTATCTTCTCCAACGACTCTTTTCAGGTCTTCCAGGTCTACCAGACCATGTTCATTAGATTTAACAGTAACAGTTTCAAGTCCCGCAACTGAAGCTGAAGCAGGGTTTGTTCCATGAGCGGAATCCGGAACGATTACCTTTGTTCTGTTAAAATCACCATTTGCCTCATGATAGGCACGGATAAGCATTAGCCCGGTCCACTCTCCGTGTGCACCAGCAGCCGGCTGCAATGTAACCTCGTCCATACCTGTAATTTCTATTAAGTGCTGCTGCAAATCATACAGCAGTTCCATTGCCCCCTGAACAGAACTTTCATCCTGAAGTGGGTGAATATGTGCAAACCCATTAAATCGGGCTACATTTTCATTAATTTTAGGATTATATTTCATTGTACAAGAGCCAAGAGGATAGAATCCTGAATCAAGGCCATGGTTCCTTTTTGAAAGAGCTGTATAATGGCGAATGATATCAAGCTCAGAAACTTCAGGAAGTTCAGGCTCTTCCTCACGAATATAGCCTTCCGGCAATAACTGGGACAGATCCACTTCCGGAACATCAAGATCCGGTAGGCTGAAGCCAACCCTGCCAGGTCTGCCTTGTTCAAAAATAAGCGGCTGGTCTTGATTATGCATGAATATCCCCCAATTCTTTGACTAGAGTATCAATCTCTTCTTTTGTTCTGACTTCAGTAACAGCAATCAGCATGTGATTGGCCATATCCGGATAATCTCGTCCAAGATCATATCCGCCTATAATTCCTTTTTTCAAAAGCTCCTGGTTCACTTCTTTAACTGGTTTATTTAATTTAACAACAAATTCATTAAAGGCAGATCCTTCACAAGCTAATTCAATGCCTTGTTCTTTAAAAGCTGTCTTAGCGTAGTGGGCTTTTTGGACATTTGATGCAGCCATGCTCCGTACTCCCTTTTTACCAAGAGCAGTCATTGCCACAGAAGCGGCAAGAGCATTAAGTGCCTGGTTTGAACAGATATTGGATGTCGCTTTATCGCGGCGGATATGCTGTTCACGTGCCTGAAGAGTTAAAACAAATCCACGGCGCCCCTGGTCATCCGTTGTTTGGCCGACAAGCCGACCTGGGACTTTTCGCATTAATTTATTTGTAACCGCAAAATATCCACAGTGCGGGCCTCCAAATTGAGTTGGAATACCGAATGGCTGTGCGTCGCCTACTACAATATCCGCACCGAACTTACCAGGAGGAGTTAGTACTCCAAGAGATAAAGGATTGCTGGAAACAACAAATAATGATTTATTGGCATGTACGATTTCTTCTATCTCTTTTAATGGCTCAATCCTGCCAAAAAAGTTAGGATACTGCACAATAACTGCTGCCACGCCGTCACCTGAAAGTTCTTTTAAAGCATCCAGATCCGTTACACCGTCTTTAATGGGTATCTCAACAATGTCGATTCTCTGTCCTTTGGCATAAGTTTTCACAACTTCCCTTGCCTCCGGATGGACGGCACCAGAAATCAGAACTTTTTGCCGCTTTGTATGGGCTGCGCTAAGCATTGCTGCCTCAGCAAGAGCAGTACCGCCGTCGTACATAGAGGAATTCGCTGTTTCCATTCCAGTAAGTTCACAAATCATTGTTTGAAATTCAAAGATGGCCTGCAGCTCACCCTGGGAAATCTCAGGCTGGTAAGGAGTATAGGCTGTATAGAATTCCGAACGGGAAATAACATGATCTACAATCACCGGAATATAGTGGTCATAAACCCCTGCACCAAGGAAAGATACATGGCTTCTCAAATCAGCATTTCTGCCAGCAAGCTGGGTCAGTTCTCTCATTAAAGCTGTTTCAGGTTTTGCTGGTTTAATATTGTATTCTCCTCTGAACCTTACACTTTCGGGAATATCACTGAAAAGTTCATCAATAGAGGATACACCGATTGTTTTCAGCATTAAATTTTTATCTTCTTCTGTCATCGGTAAGTAGCGATGTTTCATTATCTTATCTCCCCTCTGTTATTTCTTTTCTCTTTTATAAAAAGGAATCGGCACGATCCGAGCTTTAAGGCGTTTGCTTCTGATTTCAACCTCTACCTCATTTTCCAATGATGCTTCATCCGATTGGAGCAGGGCCAAACCGATATTTTTCTTTAAAGTTGGAGATTGTGTACCGGTTGTTACTTCTCCGATCAGTTCCTCACCTTTATAAACAGGATATCCATGGCGTGGAATTCCTCTGTCAATCATTTCAATACCGACTACCTTTCTCGGCAGCCCATTTTCCTTTTGCTGCTTAAGAACCTCTTTACCGATAAAATCATCCTCTTTATTTAGCTTTACGGCGAAGCCGATTCCTGCTTCCAAAGGTGATATTTCAGGCGAAAGCTCCTGGCCGTATAAAGCCAGATTTGCTTCAAAGCGGAGTGTATCGCGTGAACCCAGGCCGCATGGAACGACTCCATCTTTTTGTCCAGCTTCAAGAATAGCTTTCCAAAGTGTTGCAGCATCATTGGAGTCACAATATATTTCAAAGCCGTCTTCACCGGTATATCCTGTTCTTGAAACCAGGGCTTTTTTGCCGTTTAAGCCGACTTCCTGTTTAAATTTAAAAAAACCAATACTTGCAAGGTCAGTTTCTGATGCTAGTCTTTGGAGAACCTTCTGAGCAAGTGGCCCCTGAAGCGCTAGCTGTGCTGTTTTCTCTGAAAGATTCTCTAGCTGCACATCTCCCTCAGTATGTTCAGCTAGCCATGCATAGTCCTTTTCAATATTAGAAGCATTTACTACAAGAAGATAATGATTATCCTTTAATTTATAAACAAGCAAATCATCCACTGTGCCGCCGTTTTCATAGCACATAGCTGTATACTGGGCACCGCCGTCAGATAATTTGGAAATGTCATTTGTCATCATTTTTTGCAGGCATCGTAAGCTGTCTGTTCCTTTAACATCAATTTCTCCCATATGTGAAACATCAAACAAACCAGCCCTGGTGCGTACCGCTTCATGCTCTTCCTTAATGCTTGAAAACTGAACTGGCAATTCCCAGCCACCAAAATCAATGGTTTTTGCTCCATACTCCTTATAGGTGTCAAATAATGGAGTTCGCTTTAATTCTGTCATTGTTTGTCCCCTTTCACATCTCTAAATGACTGCTGTTTGAAAATTGCATATATAGGCCTGCTCCCTGCCAAAAATAAAGGGCAGAAAGAAGATGCTCTGTCCGGATTCAAAAAACCGGCAGTAAAAAAGGACAGAGCCCTCCCCTTTAATAAAAAGAAGGTCTCTGTCCTTGCACCTGAAAGTTTACCTTGGTTCGGCTTTCCCCTTTGGTGGTTTCCTTTTTAAAAGAAACTCTCTCCAGAGCTGCGTCCAATAAGAGTACTTTTGCCTGAGAGATTCACGTAATGCTTGCTCCTTCGGCGCTACTTAATGTAGTCTCTCCCCTTATCATCATCCGCATTTATAAAATTTTCCAAATGGGTCATACTAAAAGTTGAATAGGCATTTAAAGTCCATTTTTTTGAATACTTAAAACTTTAAAAACTACTTTCATCCTACCATTAAACCGCAAGTTTGGGAATACATTAATTTTGTATAAATAGGAGTTGAACATATGCCTGTCCAAATTAACTTTGATTCCTCCTGGAAGGATGAATTGATGCATCGAATGGAGAACGATGGACCCTGGGGAAATTGGGAACTTTTCAAGCTGGCAATTGAAGTAGAAAAGCATTTAGTCATTCCTGAATTTGAGGGATTGCAGGCACCCAGCCATCTCTCTCAGCTTACACCGCTTCCGCATCAGCTCGAAACAGCAAAACAGGTTATTGAAAATATGCATGGGAAAGCCATTCTTGCTGATGAAGTTGGATTAGGTAAAACAATTGAGGCAGGACTTATATTAAAAGAATATATGATTAGGGGACTTGTCAAAAAAGTATTAATACTTGTTCCTGCTTCCCTTGTTACTCAATGGGCATCAGAACTAAACAGCAAATTCTTTATTCCGGCTGTTACACAGCGTAAAAGCTATGTCTGGGACCAATGCGATGTCATTGTATCTTCCATTGATACAGCAAAACGGAATCCACACAGAGATATCATTTATGCACAAAACTATGACTTAATCATTATTGATGAAGCACATAAACTTAAAAATAATAAAACGAAAAACTATGAATTTGTTCAAAACCTTAAGAAGAAATTTTGCCTGCTTTTAACTGCAACTCCTATTCAAAATCGAATTGAAGAAATATTTAACCTTGTTTCTTTATTAAAGCCCGGCCACCTAGGCAGTGAGACTGATTTTTACGATAAATATAAAAAAGCTGGACGCTCTGTACAGGATGATGAACATTTAAAAGAATTAGTAAACAAAGTTATGATTCGGAACCGCAGGGCTGATACCGGGATAGAATGGACAAAGCGGTATGTAGAAACAATTCCAATTGAATTTTCGCCAACCGAAAAAGAGCTTTACGAGGCAATAAACAACTTACGGAATGAAGAGAACTGGGTTCAAACCAGCGCCTTTTCTATGATGACCCTCCAGCGGGAAGCCTGCAGCAGTCGGGAAGCAGTATATTACACCTTAAGAAATATGCTGCAAAGAAAAGAAAATCCGTCACAGGCTTATCAGGATCAGATTCTTTCTTTAATTTCAAAAGTGGAAGGAGTCAAAAAAAATTCCAAAGCGGAAAAAGCTCTTGAATTGATTAAAAAAATTAATGATAAAGTCATTATCTTCACAGAATACCGTGCCACACAGCTTTATTTACAATGGTATTTAAAACAGCACGGGATTTCATCTGTACCGTTCAGGGGCGGATTTAAACGCGGGAAAAAGGACTGGATGCGTGAACTTTTCCAAAAGCATGCCCAGGTTCTAATTGCCACTGAGGCGGGAGGAGAGGGAATTAACCTTCAATTTTGCAACCATATTATTAATTTTGATTTACCCTGGAATCCAATGAGACTTGAACAACGAATCGGAAGGATTCATCGCCTTGGCCAGGAAAAGGACGTGATGATTTATAATTTCGCTATAAGGAATACTGTTGAGGAACATGTCTTAAAGCTCTTATATGAAAAGATCCAATTATTCGAAAAAGTAGTGGGAGAGTTGGATGATATTCTTACAAAACTTGAATTTGGAAATATTGAAGATCATCTAATTGAGATTTTTGGACAATCCATTTCTGAAGGAGAAATGAGGATCAAAATGGATAATCTGGCATCGATGATTGAGTTTGCAAAAGGCGTTAAGGAGGAAGGCAGCCATGCAGCAGCAGGAAATCCATAATTTTCTGAGGCGTTATTTTGAGGCTAATGATTGCGAGCTATTAGAAAACACGCCTGGATATATGACCGTTCAGCTTACGGTGGAATTGGACAAGGAGCTGATGAATCGTCCTTTTTATTGGCATTACCTTGAAAAGGTCGGCGGTATACCAAAACCCATGACCCTTACTTTTATAACCAATAACCAGCTTGCCCCTGAGGATTTAAAAGGAGAGATAGTTCATTTTGGCTCCCCAAGATTGCATCAGATTTTCGAATCCTCTAAACGGCTTGCGGGCTATATTCGTCTTTATGAGAATAAGTTAAATAACAGACAAACGCCACTATACCCATGGCTGGGAATGAATTTAAAAATTTCCTATGAGTGTGACCGGAAAAGAGACCTATTTGTTTCAATCGGTCTTCATTTAATAAACGGAAAAATGGTGAAGGATTTTCATGATCGCCTTTTACAAGTTCCTCTCACTCCTAAAATACCGGACTATTCGTTTACGATGTCCTCATTAATTAAACCTGCGAGCGGGATCTTAAGAATTGAGAACTACCTTAAAAATGAGATTGAGGCGGAAGACCACACCTGGGCTGATGAAGCGAGGGAAAGATGGGACAAAGATTTACGTTTGCTGGATCATTTTTATAAGGATGAAGAGGAGCAGAATGATAGCTACGAGATTGAAAAAATAGCTCTTAAGGAACAATATGAACCAAGGATTAATATTTCCATTATTAACGTAGGACTCTTTTATTTGTCCGAGCAGGCTATATAAGAAAAGAGCAAGCGCCCGTTCAGCTGAGTAAACTTCCTGTAACTGCTTCTCTGAATAGACGACATGCAGCTTTGCGACGAGCTGAACATACGCTTCTTTGAAAAAGCTGTGGCGCAGGAGCACTGGAGTTCGATGTTGACTTATCGTAGGGAGAAGCGGGATGGACACTAGCTGCACCAAGTATCACCTAAAGGTCATACTTGGTGCAAGATACTCACGGGTGCTTTACAGAGATGAAAACTCGCTGGGCGCTGGAGCTAGCCAATTTTAAAAGGTAAAACTATATATTTTCTTATTTATTAAAAACACAAAAAGAAAGAAGCAGTTTTCTTTACTGCCTCTTTCTTTTCTTAACTTCTGTATAAAGTACGTAGGGAACGATACCAAACCACCGGTACCAAAAAGCTGCCCTTGCTTCTTTGCGTTCAAGCTTTAATTTCTTCCGTTCGCTTTTTGGCTGGTCCATATACTTTACAAAGGTTTGGATCATATATTTTACATAATCATTTGTTTTCATGGACACACCTTCCTTTATCAAAAAGTATGTCCTTTTTCAATCACTTTTAACCTTATAGGCACATATCACTACTTTTCCACCCATTTTATCATTTTTTTTGCCACATAATCATAGGTGGCAACCCCTACTGATGTTTCTCCGCTATCCATCAAAAGATTAAAGGTGATTTTAAAACCTCCTCCTGTTTGTGTCTCCTGAATCCAGCTCACTTTTCCGTTTTGAAACTGATAGATTCCGGAGTTCTGAAAACTTTCATCGGATTGAAGGATTCTTTCCGACTTTTTAACCGCTGCCAAAAGGTAATATTCTTTCTTGAGGAACGTTTTCGTTTCATTACTAATTTGCCTTTCTCTTACCAGCAGTTCCATGCGAGATGTAACAAACAAAAGGAAGATGATTAAGAGACATAATGTAAGTGGATAGGTAAATCCTTTTTCATTATTTTTCATGTCAGCTGTCCCAATTAATTACTGAATGAAAGGTTGCACTGAAGACTTTTCCCTTTAAGTCTGTAACCGTCAACATTATTCCATTTTTGAGTCTGACAAAAGATACTTCCTGAACATTTTGAAGAAGGATTTCATGACCGGTTAGATTAACGCGCCTTCTTAACGATGTACCATACTTTTCGTATAGGATGCTATCGGTATCCTTTGTCAGCATTAGTTTACTCCCTATAACTTCACCTTTGCTGCAGGTCATAATTTCTTTTTGGACCTGACTGCAAAATACAGTCCATTCCATTTGCTGTATTTGATTAGAGATGTCCTGCTTATTAAGTACAATATGAAAAACTGGGGACAGAAAAAAAACGAGTAAAAGAAAAAAGGATAAGGCTGTCAGGGCTTCAATTAGGGTAAATCCTCTTTCATTCAAGTACGTCGCACAATTGTTCCTCCCTACTTTGCCCATATACACACACCTCCTGTTTTCCTATTTCAAGATTCCTCCATGTAACATAGAAATTTCTCTTACCTATATTCACAACATGATCCTCAGGAGGCATTCCTTCTTCCGCCATTTCCAATTCCTGATAAATAATCCGCCAGGTTTCTTTTTCCTTCAGCATTTTCTCTGTCTGTTCCCTGAGAAAGATGAGTTCAGGTGTTAGTATTAATCCAATTAGGAACAGTGCGGTAAGTGATAGTAACAGGTCCGCCATAAAAAAACCCTCATTCTTTCGAAACATAAAAACGGCCCTTTCCTATTGAAATCGTAAAACGGTATCTTTCTTTTCCAACGGTTATATAAAAGCTGCCGAACTTGCTGATGTTTCCATCCGGTGTGTATTTGAAGTATAAAAGTGAAGGAGCGCCCGTAATAATAATATCCTCTGAATATGTCCTCTCCGCCAGTAGTGGATATGAATCCCGTTCACGGATATAGTAGTAATTTTTTTCAGCCATAATATTCACATATACTTCATGCTGATGAGAAATGGCATATTGCTGTGCGTACAGCAAATCTGTCTCCAGTTTAAGGATAAACTCTTCGGCTTCAATGTTTTGCTTGATCGGTCCAATATAAACCGATGTAACAGAAGCCATAACCATCATTACCGCCATGACAATGAGCATCTCAAGAAGGGTAAATCCACCTTCAAGGCCAAAAGTATCTTTGTTATTGGGTCGTGACACTGCCGTCAGTTCCTATCACTACTGTTGTTTTTCCATCCGGACATCCTTTTGTACCCGATTTTAGATAGCCTTCTTCAATTAATTCATTTATGTCTGCGGGAAAATGGTCTTTATCCATTTCAAATGCCTGGACCTGTGCCTGAACCATATCGACAAAGGCTTCACATCCTTTTTTATTTATATTTGCGTTGTGCTGTGTAATATTAGGGATAGTGATGATTAACAGGACCGAAATTATCAGCATAACGATCATCATTTCTATTAAAGTGAAACCTGCTTCTCTTTTCATTAACATATCTCCTTTTTAAAATCCGTCCATCAAATGAAACATGGGCAGCAAGATGGACAAGTACATTGAAACCACCATAAAACCGATGAATAAATAAATAGCAGGTGCAGCAATTTTTGAATATTTGTCAATCTTCTCTTCCAATCGGCTAATGCAGTATCTGCTGTATAAATATAATTCCTGTTCTAGCTTTCCGTTATTTTGGCCATGCCTAACGATTCTAGAAAACTCTTTATCAAAGAAAGGAAACTCGCTGAGTATGTCCTCAAGCCCTTCTCCAGTTAAAAGCTTTTGTGTCATTACTTTCCCCAGCTCTGAAAAAAAGGGATGAGAACTGTTATTTTCAAAAAGCCGGAGTGCTTCTGTTATAGAAAGTCCTCCGCTTAGCAAGAAGCTTAACTGGACGGCAAAATACTGGGTATTCCATAGCTGAATGAATTTACCCGCAAACGGCAATCGGACTAAACTTTTATTCCTAGATAGAGCTGGCTGCTTTCGAAAAATGAGGAAGTAATATATCAATGAGATACCTGCGATAAGGAGGAGTACTACAAGGCAAATAGGGGTATATTTCGAAAAAGAATAAACAATAGATGTAAACATATTATTTTCAAGATTCATAGTTTTAAATAAAGCTGTGAATTTAGGCAATAATGTTTTCTCCACAAAGGCAAACAAAAATCCTGTAATTAGAATCAGCAATATAGGATATTGGAGAAGCTTAACCAGTTTTTCCCTGTCTAGTTCACGCTTGATGGCAATCTCGCTGCCCTCGAGTAAAGAAGGAGCAAAGCTCCCGTGCTGCTCGGCAAAGAATACATAGCCTGTCAATTCCCTGTTAAAATGGAGTTTTTCAAGCACATAATGAAAGGGATGCCCTTTCTTCAGCATATCAAGACAAAGATTTAATTCCTCTTTTCGGTAAGCAGGAAGCTGAAATGCTAAAGATTCCACTGCCTCTGTCAGCGGATAACCCCTTGTAAGAAGCTCTGCCATTTTCTTCAAAAACAATGCTTGTTCAGAAACAGGCCATTTACGCCTTCTCATCTTCATATACCAGACGCTCGTATTCTGTTTCCTTAATGTATCCCAGCGCAATCCCTTTCCTGATTGTATCTTTTATAGTGGGATAGTTAATTAGAGCGGATTCCCCCCTAACCTCTCTCATTACACCATTTAGATTCCGTCCGGTTAACAGTTCAAATACACTGGCTCTTTTCCATCGCCCATAAGAATAACAATAGGGCGAGCAGTCCTCTCCACAATACGGACATGTTAATTCAACAAGGCGCTGCGCTGTGACAGCAATCAAAGTTTGTTCGACCTCCAGACTGTTTACCCCAAATTCGTGAAGACGGTAAACAGCTCCCCTCGAATCTCTCGTATGCATAGTTGAAAGAACCAGATGGCCTGTAAGCGCAGCTCTGACAGCAATTTTAGCTGTTTCAGAGTCACGGATTTCCCCAACCATAATAATATCCGGATCGTGCCTGAGAATGGCTTTAAGTCCTGCAGCATAGGTTACGCCTGCCTTTTCATTAACCTGTACCTGGAGAACAGAATCATAGCTTTTTTCAATGGGATCTTCTAGGGTAATCACGCTCCGCTGAAACATATGAGCGGTTTCGTTTAAAAGGGAATATAAAGTAGTCGTTTTGCCCGATCCAGTAGGTCCCGTGAAAATGATTAGACCATGGGCATGTTTTAGGAGGGCAAGTAATTTTCTTGTTATAGAAGGGAACAAGGATAGCTGATGGAAGGGAATCTGTTCATTTTGGGGCAGAAGGCGAATCACAAGGCTTTCAGTTTGATTTGAAGGAAGAGTGGATAAACGAAGTCCGAGCCTTTTGCCATCCAATTCGCAAATTAATGCTCCGCTTTGAGGGCGTCGCTTCTCTCCGATATCCATATTGGCTGAAAACTTAAAATGGGAAATTAGCCTGTCGCAATCTTCTCTGGGGAGACAAAGCCTGGGAATAAGTTTACTTGTTAATCTAAACTGTACGAGAGTATCTTTTCTCCGGGGGATAATATGGATGTCTGTGGCCTGGTTTCGGAAGGCATCGGCTACAATTCTGTCTGCGAGCATTTCAGTTGCACTTACAATGGGAAACACCACCTTTCTTTTTTGTCAGTAAGGTATTCGACAATTTCCCTCTTCCTCCTTCCCCTTTACTGCAAAAATAAGCATTTGTCATAAAATGTCCATATTTGTTAAATGGCTAATCCCAACTCCAACTAATAGAAAAACTTGGCTAGTCGGAGTTATTAAAGGTAAAAATCTATTGTATCTTAAAAACCAAAAAATTCCCTTTGCTTAAAATCAGCAAAGGGGATTTGAAATTATGAACCTAGTTCTTCTAAAATTTTAGCCTGGATTAAACGAACAACATCTCCCCTGCTGATTACTCCTAACACATTGTTATCACGGTCAATAACTGGCAGTTTCTTAAAATGGTGTTTGGAAAGAAGGGAAACAACTTTGTTCATATTGTCTTCCGGCGATACGGTGACAATTCCTTTAGTTGTGGCTATTTTCAAGCATTTCACACTTGCCATTTCTTTAAGACGGGTTAGTACATCCTGGCCTGCGATATGAGTCATATACATAAAGAAATCAATAACATGGTCATCAATAGGCTTAACCGCCCTTAATATATCGCCATCGGTTACCATTCCAAGCAATTTGCCGTCTTTACTGTTAATTGGCAGTCCGCCTATTTTTTTCTCCACAAATACTTTTATAATATCCTTAATACTGGCATCCGGTCCGACACTAATAACATCCTTAATCATAAAGTCTTTTACTTGCATAATACCGGCGACCTTTCTTATTGAAATATTTGTAACATTGTATGTTGTAAGTATTTCACTGCGCCTGTACAAAGTCAACCCGTATAAATCCAATAAATGTCAAGATGAAATGTCCTATAAAAATAAAAGGAAAGGAACCATTTTTGTATCCTTTCCTTTCCTTTCCATAAGAACTATTTAATTTTAAATAAGACTGTTAAGAGCATCTGGATTATGTCCTATTATAAGTTTTTTCCCGTCAGTTAAGATAGGTCTTCTTAGAAGGACAGGATCCTCAATTAGGATATTTACCATTTGTGAAAGAGAAACTTCGTTAAGATCAATATTCATATCTTTAAATTTCTGGCTTCTTTTCGCGAGAATTTCATCAAGTCCCTCGGTTGTCAGAGCTAAAATCTTTACTAGTTCATCGAATGTAGGTGTCTCTCTAAACAAATGCCTTTCCTGATACGAAACTGAATGAGCTGCCAGCCACTTCTTCGTTTTTCGGCAGGATGTGCAGCTCGGGTATGTGAAAAATGTTAAACTTTGTTGCAAATAAATCCCTCCCAGCCAAAAATTATTTAAAAAAGAATTATTTGACAATTAGATTGTATGATATTTGTATAACCTTTGTACAGTTTTAAGCCTTGTCCAATAGCTTATTTGTGAACAATTTCTAAACATATGGTGTTAATATTGTTAACCTCATTCACATGCCAAAAGCACTGTATTATAATGAAATAAATTACGGGGGTCCGAGGTGAAACGAGATGGAACAAACTTTAAAAATCACAAATGTTTTATCAGATCCAACTAGATACTACATCTATCAATACATCACTAAACGTCATCAGGAAGTAACTGTTCAGGAAGTAGCAGATAATTTTAGTATTCATTCAAACGTAGCAAGGCTTCATTTATCCAAACTGGAAGATGTCAACATGCTGGCCTCAGAAACAAAGAAAACAGGAAAGGGCGGCAGACCAAGCAGATTGTATCGCCTTTCCGATGATGTTATTCAGCTGCACTTCCCATTCAGGGATTATATGCTCCTTGCCAAAGTAGCAATTCAGACCATGATTTCTCTGGGTGAGGAAGGAAAAAAAGCTCTATATATGACCGGAAAGCGTTTTGGTGCTGAAATTATTGAACAAGATCTTGCCAAGAAATCGCAGTCGGGAGCAGAACTGGATTTTGAACAGAAGATGAACATCCTCAAAAGTGCCGCTACTTTAGCCGGGTTTTATCCGGAATTTGAAGTAAATGGTGATGAAACAAAAATCTATTTTCAGATCTTCAATTGCCCATTCAGAGAAGTTGCTCAGGCGCATACAGAAACCGTTTGCAATATGCATCATGAATTCCTGAAAGGCATGTTTGAAGCTTTATTTGACTCAGTGGAATTAGTGGAAAAAGAAAATATGATCTCTGGCTGCTGTGACACATGCTCCTACCAGGCCCTGGTAACAAACTAAAAGGAAACCATTGTTTACATTTCCATTACTTTTACCTTATAATATTGTATTGATGGTATTGCAGGGTAAAAGGAGGGATACATATGGAGCGCATGTTCAGAGTACTAGGGTTCTGGACCGGGATTTTTACAGTAATGTTTTATCTTGGAGACATGAATAAAACAGCTATGCTATTCCTGGCACAAACCGGTTTCTTCATTTTGCTAAGCTATTTAAAGCTTTCCGAACGTATGTATATGTATGTTTTTGGGGCATATTTAACAGTCTTCTTTGCAGGTTTCACTTATTGGACGACGTTTATGATGCCACTAGGTACTCCACTTGGAGGAGGACAATAAAATCCTCAAAAAAACGCCGGAATTATTCCGGCGTTTTTTTATTATTACTAAAATAATCGTCTATTGTATAATCCTGTCCCTTTTGCTGGATTAAAATATGAAAGCTTCCACTTATTCCGGAAGGCATAATCAAACTTCGTATGGCCCGATTCCTTTTGCTTGTTTCTGAAAAGGGATTAGGATCATAATTTTCTTCCAGCTCCTTCAAAATCCCGGACTTTAAAAGGAATTCATCCTGCCTTAGCTTTTCAACAAACTGAAGGCTATATTTTTCTCCCCTGTTAATCAGCCAATCGAAATGTATATGAGAGGTAATATCCATCTCTCCTGTATGGTTTAATACATTGTTCTCCATCTGATGCTTATAATACCCTCTCAAACTGCCATTCCTTCTTGAAGGATGACCCCAGTCCTCTTTTGTATAGCCATAGTCAACCGTTACGGCAACCCCTTTTTTTAGTCTCTCGGCTATTCCTTGTATCATTTTTTCCATCTGAAGCGGTATCTCGATCCTTTGACTGTTTGAAAGCTTTAATCCGCTTTCCTGCAAAAATGCAAGTATTTCCGGATTAGTAAGAGGGACTTTTCGTTCCGTTAACTGATCTCCAACTAATGACACCATTAGTTCAAAAAGCTCGCCCTTTTGCTTTTCTATTAAATGGACCGGTAAAGCATCAAAAAGCTCATTTGAGAATATCATACCCTCAAAATAATTTAATTCCTTCAAACTTTCCAATTGTATAATCTCAAATCCAGGACTTAGCAAATCTTTTTGAAGCTTTCTGTGATACGGGCTAGTTTCAACAATATAATAGGTAATTGGTTCATTAGAAACCTCTTTCCATTCTTCTAAAAAGGCCCTTGCAAACCGTCCATTCCCCCCTCCTATTTCACAAACAGCTGATGCTGCCATTCCTTTTTCAGCTAACATTGCAAACCAGCGGGCAAATGTTTTTCCATAGATACTGGAAACATTGCTTGAAGTGTAGAAGTCCCCCTCCTTCCCAATCTTTACTTTTTCTCTCATGTAATAACCATACTCAGGGTCATAAAGTGCAAACTGTATGTAATCAGCATAAGTAATCATTCCTGCAGGTGATTTTTCAATCATATCTTTTAATTTTGGAATCATAATAGCTCCTTTGAATTATTCATTTGGTAACATATTAATCCCCCAAAAACCCCTTCTATTTGAAGAAGGGGTCTTTGAAAAGAATTTAAAAACCGTTCAAATAAGGATTACCATCCATTTCTTCCGCAATGGTGGTTTCTGGTCCATGTCCAGACAGTACCCAAGTATCCTCCGGCAAACTTAAAAGTTTATCATGAATGCTTTTTAATAGCTGAGATTCATTTCCTCCAGGAAGGTCAGTACGTCCAATACTTCTCTGAAAAAGTGCATCACCTGAGAAAACAAATCCTTCCTTCTCAAAATAAAATGAAATACTTCCAGGTGAATGACCAGGTGTTTCCAAAATTGAAAATTTAAAACTTCCCATTTGCATTTCTTCTTCGTTTTGAATAAGAACGTCAGCATCTTTTACACGGATAAGCTCACCTACCGGAAAAAATTGAGAACCATTCAATGAAGGGTCACCAAGCCATTTCTTCTCTTTCTCGTGCAGATAGACAGGAATATTATATGTCTCTCTCACTTTGTCAACCGCACCAATATGGTCAAAGTGAGCATGTGTTAACAAAATAGCTGCAGGCTTTAACTTCCTGCTGTTCACCCACTCTATTATTTTCTTTGCTTCATCACCCGGATCCACAATCAGGCATGAGCCGTCGTTCTCCGATAAAATATAGCAATTAGTCTGTATAGCCCCCAAGGGCATTCTAAACCACTTCATTCTTGTACCTCCGTTTGATTGAAACTTAGTTTTATTTTACACTATTCTTACTTCTATAATAAAGGAGCGTGCTGGCTGTTTATGAATACCATATTTGCTGTTGAAGCCGCATATAAAATTAATGATAATAATGAGTTTAAAAATCTGCTGTATGAGGAAACAAATATTATGGGGGAACAGAGGAACTTCTTCCTTTATCATTCATTAGAAGATGCTTCTTTTGCAAAGGAACTTCTCATTATTGGGGGCATATTTGAGGAAATACATCCCTTAACAAAGGTGTCGCCTGGAAAAGAGGGACCACTTTTTCATGATTTTGAATGGACAATGGAAAATGGGGATATTTTTCTTTTTACGGAGAACCTAGCCTCCTTTTCATTTAAGGCTGGATCTGGAACAGATAGGAAAATGGCAGAATACCAGATGGAAGAAAATCTTGTTTTTACAAGCTTCGGTCCCGAAAAGGCTGTATATTTCACAGAATCCCATAACCAAGAGCTGATGATTAGGACTGCTAAAGCCTATAAAACAGAAATCAACTTTTTAATTCTCGACAAATGATTTAAAAAAATATAAAATAAGAAGCGAATGTAAACACTATTGGTACATAGGGTTATCTGATAACGAACAGGTTTTTTCCTGCAGATTAAATGATAAAGGGGGCTTTATAATGGGACTTGTCGTCATTTTTGCATTAGTTTGTCTACTGGCTGGTTACGCCACTCTTACTGCACTGAAAAATAAAAACGTAATGGGCATTATTTTTGGCGGAGGGGCTTTCCTGGTTTTTGGGTTTTTCGTCATCATGACTTTACTGCACCACGGATTCCCAACAGAAGCACATTAAACTAAAAAGCAAAAAGAAAGACTGCCACTGGTGGCAGTCTTTCTTTTTTACTATTCCTTTAACAGGCTGTTAACTCTCTCAACTTTGTCTTCCATTTTCCGTTTTACATCTCGCCTGTCATCAATACGCAGGTTTGTTGCAACCCGCTGAAGCCCCTGCTGAAATGGCACCTCGTGCATCGCCTGAATGACTTCAAAAAGAACAGGAAGATCTCCTTCAATAATTGTGTTCATTGGTGTCAGCTGGTATCGGATTTTCCCTTCGTTTTCATACCTTTTCAAAACCTTCTGGATTTCTGCAACATATTTGCTGACACTTGGGGATTCTGTCCCAATTGGAATGACCGTTACATCAACGATTGCCATTATAAACTCCACCTTTTGAAATTTTATTTACCCGAAAATTTTATCATAACCCAAAAAACAAAGAAAATTTGCTTCCTTGTCTTTTACTCTTTTTAGAAACGATTAGAAAATTGGCATTCGCCAAGTTCCTTTGGCGGATGCCCAAGTTTTACTTATCACGCTCAAATCGGCACATCCTGTGCCTTTCGCCTGACTAGGACTTCCTCGGAAAAGCTAGTGCTTTTCCTTCGTGCGATGATATTGCTGACGAAGCCTTCCTTATCCTGTCCGTCGTGCGTTCAGAATTTATGGATATAAATTTAGCTAAAAAAGAATAACGGCTTCCCGTTATTCTGATATGATACTGTATATTTTTTTAGAATTTAAATCAATTACTTTTTCAAATCTGTTTCCATATAAACAGTAATTCCCTTCAGGACTGCAATTAATAGGGGCATTTTCAAGCCTATCAATAATTACCTTTCCGTTTGTCTCTTGCTTTTCCAATTGATAGGAAACTAGTTGAAATCCTTCGTTATAGGTGTCAGCTTCACCGCTTTTTAAAGGTTTTAACGTTATAAACTGATTCGTTTTCTCATTATAGTCATAAAAGGGGACAAGCCAGCCTGAGAATTTTGCCAGTTGGGGCATTGAAAAAGTAAGTATTTCGGTTAAGTTGCTATCATAAAAAGAGTAAATAGCATTCTTTGTATTATTATCCTTTAGGGAAATGGTCACCAGCATATCTTTAAAAGCGGAAAAGTGGAAAACCTTCGGAAATAAAGTAGCAGCTTCCAGTGATCCTAACTGTTGTGATATTAGGGGAGCAAATAATTGCTGACTATTATTATCCCAATTCAAATACACAAAACTATTCCGATGATTCCATTTAACAAAGGGCTGGGGCAAGGATAATTCCTTGAATTCCTGCTTTTCAAGATTTAAGAGGTATGTGTTAAAGCTCCAGTCCTCCTTAAATGCTGAAATGAAAATTTCTGAAGTATTATAAGGATTCCATTCAAATTGAAGTTCGAAAGAAGGTATGGATTTACTCCAAATCTCGTGGCCAGTTTTGTCGATAATGGCTAAGTTGCCCTCAAAGGAGGAAGGTGAGGATTGAATCAAAAAATATTTTTTATCCGGGCTGACTTGAACGGCAGCGACGGGAAAATCACTTTTATACAAAAGACTGCTTTTTCCGGTGGGTAAATTGTACTCATACACGTTAGACCCTGATACAGTATTGGCAATATAGATAAAATCGTCATTCGAAGCCCAGCCGCTTATTTTAAAAATCTCCCCTTCCGGAGCTTTTATTGGAAGCTTCCACTGCCTGGCAAGGGGTTGTTCGGCACGTTTTTCAGAATGGACCTTGTTTTTTTCCACAACGGTATTAATAGTACCTTGGTTTGTTCCCGTACAGCCAGCCAACAGGAAAAAAGGAACTATACAACAAACTACTGCCCTGCAGCAGTTAATTCCTAACAATTGGTCCACTCCTTTACATTACTATAATTATAGAATAAGACGACTCCGAGCTTTAGAATGTTTCAACTTTTTGTAGTAATAAAAAAAATGATAGTAATTACCTAGATTAATTTGTTTTTGCTTTCTAAAACAAACAGGAAAAGCCTAAAGGACGGCTTTTCCCTGTCAACCATCGCATTTTTATTTACCCTTATTTTTTGAGGTGTAGTCATTTATTGAATGATTATTTAAAAGAGCTATAAATAGGCCGCTTACGTCATGGATAATCTGATTAATTTGAGAAAGTGGCAGTGGATTAATCCCCTTGCCAAGTTCAATTGTAAAGCCTGGACGGCGAAACTCCTGAATAAACCAGTCTTTATATCCAGCATGGCTGTCTACATTCCTTATTGCCTTGTAACCACTGGCTTTTTCAAGCTCTGTGGCTATTATTTCTGAATGCTCAGGCTCATACCCCTCATATCCCCAGTAGAATTCCTTTCCCTGTGTATGAAAAGCAATCACACTATCAAAATCATTTTCCTTTGCCAGTTCTGCAAGTACAATTGCCTCAGGTTCAGTCAAAGGGGCTTCACCTGGATAATCTCTAGGTGCAGGAGCTTTGGGCAGCTTTCTTTTCTTCTCAATTTCCCACTTTGCAGGAAATTGATTATTCAAATCTATTCCCCTTATATTAGCCTTCCAGTGAAAAAACTCAGTACTGCCTTCGTTCATTTTTAGCAGCTGATCAGCCAATTCCATAGGCGGTCCTTTAACTACTAAATCTACGCCATCCGGGTTAACCATTGGTACTACTGATAATTCAATCGTATTGTAAAATGAAAAAGGATCGATGCCTCTCATTTGAAAACTGTTCCCCAAAGATAGCAAATACATATCAATTAAATTCATTAACACCAGCGAGGTAATCCATTCATTTGCATGAAAGGAGGCATTAATATGAACCTTTCGCCGTCCTTTTCCAATCCTTAATTCCTGAATGGGCTTGCCTAGTACACTCTTTCCTATTGTCTTGACTGAAAGAAAAGGATAGATAGATTGCAAACGTTCCAAATCCCTGGCAAGACTTTGGGAATCATATGCATTTGACAAAGGAACCTGTGGAACAGAAACCCTGTGTGGGACAATAATCGTTTCGCCCTTCCTTAATCCTTCCTTCTCCCCCTTTCCATTCAAAAATGACAGCAGACCCACTGGCACACCTGTTAAGGTGGAAATCCTCCAGAAAGAATCCCCTTCCTTTATTTTCAACTGAATCTGATCATATCCTGGAATATGAATGGCTTCATCAACCTTAATATTTTCAGATTCGATGCCTGGATTGGAATCAATTAACAGCCTTTCAGGCACTTTAAATAATTGGCTTAATTGCCAAAACGTATCGTGTTTACGTGCTTGTATCTTCACTCTCTCCCTCCTCTCTGTCATAAAAACATATGATAAAAAAGAGGAAAGATGAGTATCCAATCTAAAAATGAAAACGGGGAACAAAACTTGGAAATTTGCCTTTTTCATAAAGCTTTTCCTTCGTGCGATGCGGATGCCTCGGAAACTTTCCTTGTCCTGGTTTCTGAAGTCGTTTCCGCTTATGACCTCAAGCTGTTCGAATCATCGCTATCGGCCATGGTCCTCACAAGATATTCAAAGAAGCATATTCTCGCGGAAAACTGGCAGGGCGATGGAGCTGGGTTACAATAACCTAGTTCGGAGTTATCCATAAGGTAAAAATCAATAATTCAAAACGAAAATAAAGCGTGAACTCAATTGTGAATTCACGCTTAAAACGATTATTTCTAAACTTTAGCGAATAGATCTACGGTCTCATTATCCTTATTGAATAAATGCTGGATTATTTTTGATAAGCCATGCAGCCCCAATTACCCCTGCATCATTGCCCAAAGTAGCTAGAGCAAGATCAGTGGACGCCTTTACTCTCGAAAAAGCAAATTGTTCAAATTGGACTCTTATTTTATCCAGAAGGAAATCTCCTGCTTTTGAAACTCCACCGCCAATGACAATTTTTTCAGGGTTTAAGGTGTTTCCAATATTAGCAAGAGCAAGCCCAAGATGGAAAGCTACCTTATCAATTACCCTTCCAGCAGTTTCATCACCATTACGTGCCGCATCAAAAACATCCTTCGCGGTAAACTGTCCTGTTTGAGAGTAGAGCTCCTGTAATGTACCGCTAGAGCTTCCTTTGCTTAGCTCTTCTACAGCAAGTCTTACAATTCCTGTCGCAGAGGCAACGGTCTCAAGACATCCTGTTTTTCCGCAATTACAAGGTGCCCCGCCTTCAGGAATAGAGGTAATATGTCCGATCTCTCCCCCGGCACCAGTTGTGCCCTGAACAATCTCTCCGTTTGCAATAACCCCGCCGCCTACACCAGTACCGAGCGTTACACATACCAAATCCTTGGCACCGTTTCCGGCACCCTTCCACATTTCGCCTAGTGCGGCACAGTTGGCATCATTATCGATTACAGAGGGAAGCGAAGTTTCCACTTCAAGAAGGTCTTTTATTGGATAATTATCTTCCCAACCTAAATTGACTGTATTATAAACGACCCCAGTTCCGTAGTTAACAGGACCAGGCACACCCATTCCAATACCTGCAAGCTTCGTTTTTTCCTGTCCGAGCTCCTCAAGCTTATGGTCAATGGCTTTAGCTATATTGATTGTAATGTTTTTCCCTACATTGGAATTATCAGTGGGAATCTCCCATTTATGAATGATCTCTCCGTATAAATTAATAAAAGCAAGTTTGGTTGTTGTTCCACCTAAATCTACTCCTACAATCCATTTCTCTGCCATCTCTTAGCACCTGCTTCTCTTTATTTTTTCTTATCTATTTCTTTTTGTATTTCCTGTCTCAGTAATAATAGGGCACTATTGAAGTCCTTTTGTTCTATCAGCTGCGCATTGTACAGCTCTGTGATTTCGGCTTCCATTAATTCGAGATCCGCAACCCTTTCCCCAATATAAATAATTGTTCCATACGTTTTTAAAAATTGCTGGATTTCATAAATTGATCTCATGAGATGTCCCTTCGTTCATGATATAGAGAACATTTTGTTTACAACAAAATAAGTATAATCGAAACATTCTTCGCTCTCAAGGGAATTATAGGCAAGCCTATTAACATTCTATGACGCTATTTTATACATTACTTCCAAACTTGTCCCATATATTTAAATAAGATAGAAAGTTGAAAAGGATGGTTGCCCAATGAAGAAGCTACTTCTCATTATTCTTGGTATAGCCCTAATAGTATCAGCATCTATGCAATTTTTTTCTCAAAATAAAGAACCTGTTCAGGAAACCATCACCTTTTTTCCCATCGACCCCAATGCCTATTATCTTTCAGCGTATACTACTCTAATAGAGACGCCAAAATATGATGTTGAGTGGAATACTAGTTCAGTTCTGGACAGAAAGGCATACCTGCGACAGGATGTCTCACTGCTTTTTTCAAATGGAAGATTGATTAACAAAATGGGAGAGTGGCGAACCGACACTCAAAAGCTTTTTCAGAAAAAAACGGTGCCTATAAAACAAAGTGGCAAACTTGATAGTGTTACATTTCATTATTCTGAACTCCATCCAAAAGGCGGGCGAATTTTCAGTGCCCAAACAATGACTTCGGATATTCTTTATTTTTTCGAGTCTTCTAAACAGCTGCCACATTTTTTTTCAAAACCTAAAACACGGGAAGAACAAAAATGGAAAACACAGCTGGAAGTCAATGAGAAAAATGTACTGGACCATGCTTTCGCAAAGGGTGTCAGGAGGTTTTCAATCCCTTCTGACCGCTATAACAGTTACCCTCTTACCAAATTTGTTTTTGGAAGGAACGAAACCATACCTGGCTTTTCCCAGGCTGTCACCAGCAGGATACTGGGAAATCTGTGGGAAGGAATCTATAAAAATTATTTTTTGGGAATAAAAAAAAGGAATGGTGCCACTACCGACCCTGTTGGCAGTACCATTCCGATTATTATGATTGCAAAAGATCATTCTCATTTGCTTGTTTTATTTGAAGCTGCTGACGGTGAACCTATATACCTCCGCCAGTTGATTGAAGGTGATCGTTAATCTGTTTTACCAGGCTGGAATAATCCTTATTACTCGGATTTAGTTTGGCAGCCTTTTTCGCATATTCAAAAGCTTTATTCCAGTCCGTTTCATCGAGGGAAATGAGAGCAAGATTGTAATAGGCTTCATGGAAGCCCGGTTCTAGTCGGATGGTTTTTTCTAAGTGTTGCTTAGCTTCTGCGAGCATCCCTTGTTTTATCTCAGTATAGGATAAAAGGAAGTAAACCTTGGCAGAAGGATGATCCGATTCTTTCTCAAGCTTATCTAATTCCTTATATGCTTTTTGGTAATCTCCCTTTTTCACATACTCCTGTGCGAGCATAAAAACAGTGTTCTCATCACGTGCTGCTGCCTTTCCACTAAAACCATAGGAAAGGGAAAACCAAATTACAGCTGCTGTTGCAACCAAAAATAATAATTGCAGCAGGAGCTTTTTTCTTTTTGGAAAATGTACAATTCCGGTTGCCAAAAATCCTCCTGCCAGCCCTCCCAGATGGCCCACGTTATCAATCCCAGGAGCAGTAAATCCAAATACCAAATTTATTACCAAAAGAACGATAACATTCATACCAATGGTCCTAAAAAACTGCTTCGGATAAATGACAGTCAAATAGAGAAGTGCACCAAAACAGCCAAAAATGGCTCCACTCGCACCAGCAGAAACTTGTGGGCTGAATAAAAAGCTTGCTATAGAAGCAGTAAATCCTGCAATCAGATAAATAAATAAAAAGCGTGCTCTTCCGAAAAGTCTTTCCACTTCCGTGCCGAGATAATATAAAGCTAATGTATTCATGGCCAGGTGAAGAAAACCTATATGGAGGAAAATAGGAGTAATAAACCGCCACCATTCTCCCTGAAGAATCAAGGGATTATATTTTGCACCATATTTTATTAGCGTGGAAGTACTTTTACTTCCGCCATGAAATTCTAAAAAAATAAAAACAGCGAATCTGAATAGCCATCAGCAAATATGTAAGGAATGGTTTTCCCTGATTGTAAATGGCTCTTTCCTGCTCAACTCTTTTAGCAGATAATTGAAGAGCTGCATTCTTAACCTTATCAATCTCTTCTGGAACATATTCTCCCTGGATGGGAAATGAGACCTTTGTTCCCATTAAATCAGAAAGTTTATTAAGAGCACCCTCATATTCCTCGCGTGCCATAATGACCGTGCTGACAGAGGTCCGGCTGCTCTCTGGAAAAATGAATGGTTTATTTATTCGAAATTCATACTCGTCTACGGGTGGGTAAGTGCTCGAATATATATTGACAATATGAATATTTCCTCTGGATACTTGCTTGCGTATCCTTTCCCCATTAGCCGCGACTAGTTCTATATCCCTTTGCATGGTGCTGCCCCAATTGAGATCCTGGCATAGCAGCCGGATTATGGGCGCACCTTTTTGATTCAGCTTTTCAAGCCATAATTCCTTTTGATTTTGAAAAAGCTGGATCACTCTATATCCATGATCATGAATAAAAGAATAGGCCAATCTCCAAAAAACAAACTCTTCTTGATAGCTCAAAGTTTCCCCTACCTTCTCCCTGTTAGCCAGTGAGCTTTTTTGTATGGTGCTCATAACAATATTAATTCATTTTTTCCTCTTAAACTTCATTATAAACCATTATTATATGAATACATTATTACAATTAAGAAAAGAGCTAGCTCCCGTTCGCTGGAGCTAGACAATTTAAAAGGTAAAAGTTTTTACCTTCTCCATTAGAGAAAACTGTGCGATTGGCGAGGCCTTTAAGTGAGAGCAGAGCCGATGTTGCGCTTATCACGCTCCAAAGTCCGCATCCTCGAAAAAAGCTTGCTTTTTCGTGCGAGGCAAAGTTGACGAATTTTCCTTGTCCTGGCTGTCGTGCGTTCAAAATTTAGGGAGCTAAATTCTGATTAGCAAAAAGAAAAAACCATCTGCGGTTTTCACCTCTCAGATGGTCCTCCAAACATTGATTGCATCATTTTGTTTCTTATACCCGGAATATTCATAACAGACCCCACAGCCATCCTCCGAATCCATCCGGTTCCAAGAAGCACATTCATCAACCGGTAGCGGTAGCGGTAGCCAAAATATCCGACTGATCCGATCATAAGTATCGATTTCAGCATACGTGGCATTTATATCCCTCCCAGTTATAGTTTGTATTCTTATTCTGTTTTTATCCATAGAAAAAAGCTGGAGAAATAGGCTGCCAAAATAAGCTGAAAAAATCTACCTATTGAAGACCGGTTCCATTGTCTTCTTGAGCACATTTACAGAATGGCTGAATTTTTGTATCTCATCTTCCGTTAATTCAAGTTCTACTACCTCTCTTATCCCGTTACGGTTTACAACTGCAGGAACACCCACATAAATATCCTTTTCGCCATATTCACCGTTTAGATAAGCTGATACGGTCAGCACAGAGTTCTCATTTCTGAGAATTGCTCTCGTAAGCCTTACAAGGCCCATAGCAATTCCATAATAGGTAGCTCCTTTTCGTTCAATGATATGATAGGCAGCATCTCTTACATTTGTAAAAATGTTTTCTAGATCTTCCTGTTTAAAGTCTTGTTTATTTTTTGTCCATTCAGATATAGCTGTTCCAGCAATATAAGCATTGCTCCACACTGGCAGCTCAGTATCACCGTGTTCTCCGATAATATAGGCATGGACATTTCTAGTATCCACATCAAAATACTGGCCAAGAAGAAAACGGAATCGGGCTGTATCAAGAATCGTTCCAGAGCCAATAACGCGCTCTTTCGGCAATCCGGAATATTTCCACACTGCATAGGTCAAAATATCAACCGGATTGGTAGCAACAAGGAAAATGCCATCAAACCCGCTTGCCATTATTTCATCTACAATTCCTTTAAAAATTCGCGAGTTTTTTTCAACCAGATCAAGTCTTGTCTCTCCAGGTTTTTGGTTCGCCCCAGCTGTAATTACTACAAGGTCAGCATCTTTACAGTCGGAATAATCTCCGTACCAAATCTTCGTTCTGGAGGGGGCAAAAGGAAGTCCATGATTCAAATCCATTGCATCGCCCTCGGCCTTTTCCTTATTTAAGTCAATCAGAACCAATTCTTCTGTTATCCCCTGGTTTAGAAGGGCAAAAGCATAGCTTGAGCCAACGAAACCTGTTCCAATAAGAGCTACCCGGTTTACTCTATTTAACATATTCTCTCCTCCGTCACTATTAAAGTTAAATACCGTATACAGCCACAGCCAATATAACAGCAAAGGCTCCTGAAAGAAAGTTAACAAAATCATTATCCAACAACGCAAGGCCGCGTATTCTTTCCGCAGCTTGTCCGCAATGAAAAGCTTTTTCGGTTTCCAGCCCGCAAGAGGGACATTTATATACCTTCTGGAAATATGCACCTAAAAAAGTGTCAATCAGATTTCCTGCGAAACCCAAGAAAAAAACTAGAAATGCCAGGGAGGCAGAAATCTTAAATAGCAGGGCTCCTGTTGCAGCTATAAGAAAAGCACCCGCCAAAGCTGCGATTGTGCCAAGCAGACTGACTGCCCCAGAAGTTCCTTTATCAACCGGTTTTAACGTTTTTAGACTAATAGGCATGCCTTTACTGAGGGATCCGATTTCAGAAGCCCAGGTATCCGAGTTTGCACTTGCCAAAGCGGTAAGAAAGCAGATTAGTGTGACGGGAAGCTCATAAAAAGAATTTATTATCCCAAGTACTGCAGCCAAGCCTCCATTAGCAGCCACCTGCCGCCAATCCCTTCTGGACCCTTTAGCCAATTTTTCTTCAATCCTTATTTTTTGTGAACTCTTGTATTTGGACCATAGGCTGGAAGAGGCAAAAAAGACACCGAGCAGGATAAGTCCTCTTACTCCAAAACCAGCATAAATGGCAATTCCAGTGATTATAGCTGCTGCAGTCCCCGACACAGTTAAGGATTGTAAATAATATCCAGTCAATGCAATAATGACTATTACTGATACCATTATTAAATTTCCCATCATCCTGGTTCAATAATCCCCTTTTCCGTAATGAGTTTTGAAACCGGAAGGTCATGCTGTTCAACAGGAAGGTTTTCATTAATTTGGGGTGTAAAAGCGAGAGAAGCTGTTTTACCAGTATAGGCAGATAAATAACGGTCGTAATATCCTCCGCCAAATCCAACTCTGTATCCTTGGAGGTTATAGGCTACGCCAGGAACAATTAATAAATCAATCTCTGAAGAGACTGTTTCTTTTGTTTCCTTTTCAATTGGTTCGTACAATCCAAAATAAACTGATTCAAGCTGTGTAAAGGATGTTAATGTTCTAAATGTCATGCTTTTATCCTTAGGGTTGCATTTAGGAATGACAACTGTCTTTCCAAGCTCCCAGGCTTTACGGATAATCTGGTATGTATCTACTTCAGGTGCCTTGGAAATCGTCAGTCCGATGACGGCTGCTTCATTCCACTCTTTTGTTTCATATAAAGCCCGCGCAATGGCCAGGGACCAATGTTCATAGAGGGGTTTAGACAGTGCTGATAATTTTTCCTTTATCTCTTGTCTCAGCTCAGATTTTTCTTTCATTAGGAGACCCTCCTTCATATATTTATGCATAAAAAAAACAGCAGGAATACACCTGCTGTTTATTTTGTTTCGCGATGAGTTGTAGATCGCTTTTCTCTTGGGCAATATTTCTTAAGCTCAAGACGATCAGGATTATTTCGTTTATTTTTTGTTGAAATATAGTTACGATCTCCACACTCTGTGCAAGCTAACGTAATATTTACACGCATGTTTTTCCCTCCAAACAATTTGCAGCTAAGTTCGTTCATACGACTTTTCTATAATATCACTTTTCAAAAGGAAATGCTAGTCTGTTTTTTAAAAGTGAGCGATCTAATGAAAAAAGTTCCGTCTTACTATCCCCCATAATAGACCAGCAGTGGATTTTCACGGTTTCTTTTGGAGCGAAAATTTTTTCGTAAGTAATAATGCTGGCAGCATCTCCCTTTACCATTGGCTGATACTTTAAGCTCCCTTTTTCAAGATTAGCCCATATTTGATCGGTGTACACATTCCAGTATGGCAAAATAGTACTTTGTTTTTTAAAAGCCCCTTTGCTGTATGCATTAACTAAGTTAAGCTTTTGATCGGCGAGATGATACGTTACCGAATCAGTCGGGGAAATGAAGGCAAAATGTCCCTTTCCTGGATGAGGATGATGGTTCATCATTAAAATTTTAATATTAAGCGGCTTTGTGCTTTGACTGCTAACATAAATATTAAAAAAGCGAATTTTTGAATGGATTTGTTCCATGTGAGTTTTTATTAAAACTTGTTCTTCATAAAAAATCTTTTCCCCTGCATTCGTAATCCAGCATGCTTTGCCGTCGACCCATATTCCCGGGATAAAGTGTAATTGTTCCCCCTCAGCCGATTTCAAGGGCGTTTCTGCATCTCTAAACTCCATTTTTAAATTTGTCATGGTCTGCCCCTCTTCAAGTATATCTACAGTATTTTTCTTTAAACAGATAATATATGCTCACATTTCGTTTTTATTACTCTTATCGTAGCACCGCTACAGACGCGGTACAATAAACGCAAATTGTCGGATTCTGCTTTCTATTGAGGGGGCTTGTTTTGAGGTGCAATATTTTTTTCTGATTAAACAACTTTGTTCCTGTTCGACAGAAACAAGTAAAATTTTCAAACTCCCCTTCGACCTTCAGCGCCATTTTTTTTGGAAAATATCGAAAATCCATTTAAATAATGATAGAATATTTTTTGTATATAGGAATGAGGTGTTTTTTTATGGCAGTAATCATGCTTGGATTGCTTGGCTTTTCTATTATTTTATTCATCATCTCTTTTTTTCAAAGAGATTCATATAAATCCTTAAAAGATGAATTTGACCAATTTACGATGCAGCAAGTACAAGAGAATTATTTGCTAAAAAAGAAGCTAAGGGTTTTAGAAGAAGAACTATTGGTCAATGACATTGAGGCTCCTTCCGTTCCGTTAAAATTCAAGGAAGAGGGCAGCCGAAACCAGAGAGAAATTCATAATATTATTAAAAATCAGGTCTTGGCTCTTGCACAGCAGGGGAAACCAATGGAACAGATCGCACAGCAATCCTCTCTTTCGATTAATGAAGTATATGCTATTTTAAAAGAATTTTCCGAGTGGGGAAAAAACAATGGATAAACGCAGTCTGAGGGGTTTTGCTACTGGTATCATTTTTGCATTAGGTATATTGGGAACTTTTTATTATTCTTTTCTTCCAAAGGAAACAACTTCTTTTAGTAACCAGGCTGCAAAGGTTCAAGTAGAAAAAAACGGCTATGTTGTAATGAAAAAAAATGAATATACAGCATTAAAAAATAAGGCCTCACTAACTAAAAGCTCATCTGTAACCGGCAAAAAAGGGACAGCTGAAACAAAAACCGAGGAGCCGGCTAAAAAAGAATCTTCCTACCGCCTGGAAATAAAGTCAGGAATGAATACAGAGGATATCGTACACGAACTAGCAGTTCAAAAAATTATTGAAAATGAAAAGGAATTTGCGTTTTACCTAACCCAGCATCACTATGAGTCAAAGGTACAGCTTGGAAGCTTTGAAGTCACAAGCGGTATGGATTATGAAAAAATTGCAAGGATTATCACTAAACAATAAGTGTTTAATAGAACAAAAAGGGACTTCTTAAATTGATGTGACCCCCAAAAGTTAGAGTTTTATATTAAGCAGCCGATTGGCTGGTATGAATCCGGTATTGTACTGGACTCATGCCAGCCAATTTTTGTTTTATACGCTTGTTATTGTAATA